>NZ_JASJOJ010000190.1:0-294 GCF_038519165.1 Photobacterium sp. SP02 | reverse complement strand
AAAGTATGAAAACAAAACGTAATTCTACAAGATATAGATTACACAAAATAGTGCGTAGCTATGGTATAGAAGTTAATCCATGGGAAAAAAACGATTAAAATACCTAAAGACTCTATTCATTCCAACGAAGATGAAGTTATAAAACTAATAGCGCTCTTCAATTATAGATTAATAGAAGAATAGCTTGTTTTTTTATCTCTCGAAACTATGAAAGGAAAAAAGAATGATTTCAGTATGACGTTTTATGATGGAGAAAAGAAACGTCTATTTATGGAATATATCCATGATACAGAT
>NZ_JASJOJ010000189.1:0-295 GCF_038519165.1 Photobacterium sp. SP02 | reverse complement strand
AATGTCTTGTGAAGAAAGGTAGGTTTCGGGTTTCATAGCGGGTTCACCTCTTTATGATTCATTCGCTACGGTATACGCTACGCCCTCCTAGATCAAAAGGCAAAATGTTTTTGTTTTGCGTAGCGGGTTGAAAGAGAAAAAATTTGATAAGTGTCGCCGGAGACATTTAGGAAAAGGTGAAAAGAGCATAAGGGAAAACTGCAACCATTTCATGTTTGAAATCCCAGTGTGATTTGTTTCGTGCCGGTTGCGATTTTTGAAAGGAATGTGCCTAAAAATGAAATTCTGACACACC
>NZ_JASJOJ010000188.1:0-299 GCF_038519165.1 Photobacterium sp. SP02 | reverse complement strand
GGGGAACCTGGGGCTGGATCACCTCCTTACCTAAAGACTGTGTCGTTGATGCAGTGTCCACACAGATTGCTTGGTCGAAATCGTTAAGAGCGCAAGAGAAGGGTCTGTAGCTCAGGTGGTTAGAGCGCACCCCTGATAAGGGTGAGGTCGGTGGTTCAAGTCCACTCAGACCCACCACTGTCTTCCCAAATGCAGTGGTTAAACACTCTTGCAATACTCGATGGGGCTATAGCTCAGCTGGGAGAGCGCTTGCATGGCATGCAAGAGGTCGGCGGTTCGATCCCGCCTAGCTCCACCAC
>NZ_JASJOJ010000187.1:0-307 GCF_038519165.1 Photobacterium sp. SP02 | reverse complement strand
GAAGGCGCTCCCCTGCTAAGGGAGTATACGGTTTATCCCGTATCGAGGGTTCGAATCCCTCCTTCACCGCCATTCTTTCTTCAGTGTGATAGCTGAAAGCAAGAAGTAAAGCCTGCGCGTCCGTAGCTCAGCTGGATAGAGTACCTGGCTACGAACCAGGCGGTCGGAGGTTCGAATCCTCCCGGACGCGCCATTATTTAAATCGCAATGTCAGACATTGTGAAAACACAAGTTTCTGCGCGCTCGTAGCTCAGCTGGATAGAGTACCTGGCTACGAACCAGGCGGTCGGAGGTTCGAATCCTCCCG
>NZ_JASJOJ010000186.1:0-307 GCF_038519165.1 Photobacterium sp. SP02 | reverse complement strand
TTCGAGTCCCGTCCGCTCCGCCACTTCTTAGAGAAACCCAGTCAGTAATGGCTGGGTTTTTTGCTATCTGGCGTTTGTAATTTGTTCGACTGCTCGTTATACCATTCTGGAAAATTAACTGGTCAGGTCAATCCATTGCCGCGAGCACATCTTTTTGACTCGCTGAGTGCATTGCAGAAACTGGTTCCATGCCGCGCAAACCTTATCAACAATATCGTCATAATCTCTGAAACTTTGATTGGCTAAACAGCGTTGCCTTAACCAACTCCATACCTGCTCTATCGGGTTAAGCTCAGGAGAATAGGGA
>NZ_JASJOJ010000185.1:0-313 GCF_038519165.1 Photobacterium sp. SP02 | reverse complement strand
CGGCGCTGCTGCGTTTCACGTCTGAGTTCGGCATGGGATCAGGTGGGTCCGCAACGCTATGGTCGCCAAGCAAATTCGGTGTGACCATCCCGCTGGTGAGAATCAATGCTGGCGGTATTGCCTGCCTCCTTCACTCAGTTGTGTACTTCAGTACACGCCTTCGTTCAGCGCGTTGGCGGCTTTGCCAGCCCCGATTCTTCCTGCGCTACCTTGAGGTGCGCGGAGCGGGACAATCGCTGGAAAGATAACTAGTGTTCTCAGCACAACATTCAAGTGCTCATGGAGTCCGTAAAACCCCTTGGGTGTTGTATGG
>NZ_JASJOJ010000184.1:0-314 GCF_038519165.1 Photobacterium sp. SP02 | reverse complement strand
AAAGGGGAGCCTGGCGATGTCCTACTCTCACATGGGGAGACCCCACACTACCATCGGCGCTGCTGCGTTTCACGTCTGAGTTCGGCATGGGATCAGGTGGGTCCGCAACGCTATGGTCGCCAAGCAAATTCTGTTTGAAAATATCCCGCTGGTTATAAAGCTCGCTATCGGCGTTAAGTGGCTCTCTCGTTCGGTCATTTAGCGAACTAAACTCCCTCCCTCGACGCACAACTTGCCTTGCTATCGAACTTTATCCCGGCGCTACCTGAGCAGGTGGGATATTTTCACAATTCTGGAAAGTTAACTAGTGTTCT
>NZ_JASJOJ010000183.1:0-329 GCF_038519165.1 Photobacterium sp. SP02 | reverse complement strand
AGCTTGGACGGGGCGTACCGCCTGCCGTTAACCGTCGCCGCTGAAAGGGGGATGTATGGCCATAAAAGGTCTTGAGCAGGCCGTTGAAAACCTCAGCCGTATCAGCAAAACGGCGGTGCCTGGTGCCGCCGCAATGGCCATTAACCGCGTTGCTTCATCCGCGATATCGCAGTCGGCGTCACAGGTTGCCCGTGAGACAAAGGTACGCCGGAAACTGGTAAAGGAAAGGGCCAGGCTGAAAAGGGCCACGGTCAAAAATCCGCAGGCCAGAATCAAAGTTAACCGGGGGGATTTGCCCGTAATCAAGCTGGGTAATGCGCGGGTTGTCC
>NZ_JASJOJ010000182.1:0-330 GCF_038519165.1 Photobacterium sp. SP02 | reverse complement strand
CACTCCCACAGGGAAAAATTCAGGACGAATTTTTAGGTTGTCGGCGCCGGGAGCGCCTACAACCGGCCCGGACAGCGGCAAAGAACAAAAGGGCTTTCTGGGCACTCTTTAGCCCGATAAAGAGTGTCTGGCGCGCATTCTTGAATGCCAAGTAAGCCACCGAACTCAAGCGCGACATACTCACCCAGCAACAAAAAACGAACTCGCTGCATGGATTCCCGCCTTTCGCGGAAATGACGGATTGAAAATGTACATTGATGGCACTCCCACAGGGAAAAATTCAGGACGAATTTTTAGGTTGTCGGCGCCGGGAGCGCCTACAACCGGCCC
>NZ_JASJOJ010000018.1:0-78315 GCF_038519165.1 Photobacterium sp. SP02 | reverse complement strand
ACCATAAAGAAATATGGTGCCTCGAGGCGGAATCGAACCACCGACACGAGGATTTTCAATCCTCTGCTCTACCGACTGAGCTATCGAGGCAACGGAGCGCTATTAAACGGGTTTTGGCCCTCATCGTCAATACCTTTTTCCATAAAAAAGTGCGAATGTCGATTGCTTGCTCGCTTTTTGTTCGCTGAGGTTCAGGAGTCGGCGTTATTCCGGTTATTCAGCGCAAAGTTATTACTCTGTATCAGATTTTTCCGTTATGAAATTCTTTCTGATAGCGAGTCACTTTCTCTAAATAACGACGAGCTTCTGCTTTGGGATGCTTGTTTGTTAACGCCCAATAAACCTGATTCGGCTGCAGCTGGTTTAAATCCTGCATCGCCCGTTTACGGTTACGGTTGAACGCGCTCAACACCCCACCGGTTCCGCCATTATAGGCTGAGATCATACTGTAGTGCAGCGACAGCGGGTTGCGCACCTCTTTCAGATAGCGGTTTTGCAACAGGTAAAAATAGGCTGTGCCTGTATCGATATTTTTCGCCGGATCAAACAGATATTGCGGGGAAGGCTGCCCGGCTTGTTTTTTGACCAGCTTAAAGACATCCGCCCCGGCGGTTTTAGGCACAACCTGCATCAGGCCATAGGCATTGGCCGGGCTGACGGCATAAGGGTTGAAGCTGCTTTCAGTTTTAATGATGGCGTAAATGAGATCTTCTTTAATGCCATAACGGCGAGAGGCATCCCGTACTATGTCGGCGTATTTGTAGCTTCGCTTACTGACGTGGTCTGCCACCATGGGAATATCGACGTAATAGGCCTGCTGAAAGCGCACCTGCTTTTTCTTGAGCTGGTTGTTGACCAGATATTCAGCATAACGCTTAGCCCGCCAGGACCATTCAATGGACTTTCCATCCTGATCCAGCACCTGACCGAGTAAGAACGGGCTGCCACTCAGGGCGAAATCCTGGGCAGAATACAGATCCACCTCAGCGGGATCGGCGGGCGTGAGCAGTGTGGTGGCGATCGCATTGATCAGATGCTGTTTGGGGTTGGTGGTCGCGACCGTTTCAATGGTCACTACCCCTTTGTCGAAGTCGACATGGGCCCGGCTCTGGTAGCCATTGGTATATTTGACGTAGTGGCGCTTACTGGCAATCAGGACGTTATCATCCCCCCAGCGCTGCTTCACCTGGCCGCTGAAACTATGGATCAGACGATCAAGAGCCGCGGTATCTTTGGTAAATTGTCCGGGCAATGGCGCCAGATTTTTGGCAAACCGATTGGTCGGTGCGTAATTTACACCGTAGATATTTTCAACCAATTCACGGCTGCAACCACTCAGGCTTAGTGCCAGTGTGGCAAGAAGGAGTGTTTTTTTCATGCTATTCATATAAAAAATGACATCACTTGCTTTTGGCAAATAATGTCATTTTATTGTTGTTCACGGTACGTTTTTCAGGCATTGGCGCCTGAGAACGTGACATTCGTGCACATGAAACTTGCGCTGAGTGTTACTCGCTAGGTGGCGTATAACCGTCGATGACAACATCCTGACCTTCGAACAGGAACTTCACCATTTCTGCTTCCAGCAGCTTGCGGTGCTCCGGATCCATCATATTGAGTTTCTTTTCGTTGATCAGCATGGTCTGTTTGCTTTGCCATTCAGCCCAGGCTTCTTTAGAGATGTTATCGAAAATACGTTTACCCAGTTCACCTGGATACAGTTGGAAATCCAGACCTTCAGCGTCTTTCTTCAGTCGGGCACAAAATACAGTACGGCTCATGGGATCCTCAGTTATCTTATTTGCCAGTCATCAAAGACTGGTCACTGGTTTCTTTCCACTAGTTTCTCGGTTATACCGTCACGATTCAAGCTCGTAACGCAGGCTTTCCAGAATTTGTACCACGGGGGCGGCTAATCCTACCTGTGGTGGGTTGAGCAGGTTATACCATTGCCCGTGGTGACTGTCGTTGATCATGGATGGCAATTGAGTGAGCTGGTATCGCAGCGGCACTATGTCGAGGTGATAGTGACTGAAGGTATGACGAAAAGCATTGAGGTGCTCAGCCTTCAGTTCATCAGAGGCCGACGCACCAAGGCGCTGGGTGAGCAGAGGCTGGATATTTTCGCTGTCGTGTTGCGGAAAGCACCATAATCCGCCCCAGATACCGACAGGAGGCCGCTGTTCCAGCCAGACTTCACTGCCATGCTGAAAAATGGCAAACCAGGTCTGCTTTTCCGGCAGGGTTTTTCTGGGCTTCTTACCCGGAAAATCGGCCTGGCGGCTTTGCGCTTTCGCCTGACATATGTTGGCCACCGGGCAGAGTTCGCACTTGGGCTTGCTGCGGGTACATATCATGGCCCCCATATCCATCATGGCCTGGTTGTAGCGCTCCACGCCCTCAGCCGGGGTATTCTTCTCGGCGATTTCCCACAGGGCGTTTTCCACCGGCTTTTTCCCCGGCCAGCCTTCTATGGCATAACAACGGGCCAGCGTCCGTTTTACGTTACCGTCTAAAATCGGGTGATGCTGTTTGAGCGACAAAGAAAGCACGGCCCCTGCTGTGGATCGGCCCACGCCAGGCAAGGCCATAACCTGCTCAATCGTTTCCGGGAACTTGCCGTTGTGTTCAGACACTATCTGCTTTGCGGCTTTGTGCAGGTTTCGGGCCCGGGCGTAATAACCCAGACCCGTCCACAGATGAAGAACCTCGTCTTGATCGGCTTTGGCCAGATCACTGACGGTAGGGAAGCGCGCCATGAAACGTTCAAAGTAGGGAATAACAGTGGCGACTTGGGTCTGTTGCAGCATGATTTCAGACAACCAGACTTTATAAGGCGTTTTATCATGCTGCCAGGGCAGGGTTTTGCGGCCATATTTGTCGTACCAGACCAGAATGGCGTCAGAAAAACGAGTACTCACAGGGGATTGCTCACTTTATTATCGAATTGGTGCAGGCAAGTTTGCGTCTGCGGTGCTGATTGCAACACAAAGCGCTGCCGGCTTCAATCTGTCAGGGCACTTGCACTCGGCCGTGAACTTTGGATAATGCCGGATCCATTAGTGCCAAACACTCCAAATTTTAGGTAAGGACCCATGAGCCAAGAATCCAGAACAAACGCTGACGTCACCCTGACTGAATACACAGAAGACGGTAAGCTGGTACGCAAGATCCGCAGCTTTGTGCGTCGTGAAGGTCGTTTAACCAAGGGCCAGCAACTGGCGCTGGAAAATAACTGGGCGAACATGGGGATCGATTTTGACAAGCAAGCACTGAACTGGACTGAAGTTTATGGCCGGGAAGGCCATGTGGTGCTGGAAATTGGCTTTGGTATGGGGGCCTCTCTGGTTGAGATGGCAAAGAATGCGCCAGAGAAAAACTTCATCGGTATTGAAGTGCACAGCCCTGGCGTCGGCGCCTGTCTGATGGCCGCGGAAGCGGAAGGCCTGACGAATCTGCGTGTGATGTGTCATGACGCCGTTGAAGTGTTTGAGCATATGATCCCGGATGGCAGCCTGGATACAGTCCAGTTGTTCTTCCCTGATCCGTGGCACAAAGCCCGTCACCATAAGCGCCGCATTGTGCAGCCTGCTTTTGTGGAAATGGTACGTAAAAAGCTGAAAATCGGCGGTATTTTCCACATGGCAACAGACTGGGAAAATTACGCAGAACACATGGTGGATGTGATGAAAGCGGCGCCTGGTTATGAGAATACCGCGCAAGATGGTGATTATATCCCTCGTCCGGAGGAGCGTCCGCTGACTAAGTTTGAAGCCCGCGGGCATCGACTGGGTCACGGTGTGTGGGATATGAAGTTCGCGCGAACAGAATAATGTGCTATGGTTCAAAGCCATTCAGGAGCAACATAGAGTAAGATGTTGACCCGAAAACATTATTAGCCTGAAAAGCCAGCCTCTGAGTTGGCTTTTTTGTCCTCTGGAGAGAGTGAATGAAGCCAAATAAGCAGTTGCTGAATGACATTCTGGATGAAGTCAGACCCTTAATCGGCCAGGGCAAAGTCGCCGACTATATCCCTGCGCTGGCACAGGTTCCCGCCAACAGGCTTGGCATCGCAGTCTGCTACAACGACGGTGAAATTATTCAGGCCGGCGACAGTGAAGAAGGCTTCTCAATCCAGTCGATCTCCAAAGTGCTGAGCCTGACTCTGGCCATGACACTGTATGAGGCGGATGAAATCTGGTCCCGGGTCGGTAAAGAGCCGTCTGGGCATGCGTTTAATTCGATGATCCAGCTGGAGCTGGAGCAGGGTATCCCGCGTAACCCTTTCATTAATGCCGGTGCGCTGGTGGTGTCGGATCTGCTGCACAGCCGTCTCTCCGCGCCGCAGTACCGGATGCTGGAGCTGGTGCGCAGTCTGGCGTGTAACCCGGATGTCGCTTACGACAAGGACGTGGCGGCATCGGAAATGCAACACAGTGATCGCAATGCGGCGATTGCCTATCTGATGCGGGCGTTCGGCAATTTCAAAAACGATGTTGTGCCTGTGCTGGGTAATTATTTCGGCTACTGTGCGCTTAAAATGAGTTGTGTTGATCTGGCCCGGACCTTCAGCTACCTGGCCAACAAAGGCATGCCACTGGGCACAGATACCCCGCTGATTTCGCCCACGCAAAGCAAACAAATCAACGCACTGCTGGCAACCTGTGGTCTGTATGATGGTGCCGGTGAGTTTGCTTATCGTGTCGGCATGCCGGGTAAATCCGGGGTTGGCGGCGGTATTGTCGCTATTGTGCCGGGGGAAATGTCGATTGCGGTCTGGTCGCCTGAGCTGGATGCATCGGGCAATTCAGTGGCCGGCACCGCAGCGCTGGAGCTGCTGGCAGAGCGGATTGGCCGCTCTATTTTCTGACCGTACCCTATCTTCTGTGTCTGCAAGTGACAATCGCTGGCAGCAGGCTGCCAGCGAATAATAGCCTGGTTACTGGTCTTCCTCGACAAAAGCGGCCAGTAAATCATTCAAAAAGAGCTTTCCCTGTTCGGTGATTTGCCAGCTGTCGCCTTGATCCAGCAGATATTGCTTGTCCAGCGCCCAGCTGATCGGCTGGCGAATACTGTCCAGCGACAGGCCTGTCCGCTCGACATAGTCCTGCTTCGGACAGGCTTCCAGCAACCGGAAGCGGTTCATGAAAAACTCAAACGGCCGCTCTTCATCACCGACCTGGGTTTCCTGATCCAAATAGGCTTTCTGGCGATTCAGGTAGCCGCGCGGGTGTTTGACTTTCACGGTACGGGTGATGCGGCCGTCAGCAAAGCTCACCTTGCCGTGGGCGCCGCAGCCAATGCCAAGGTAATCGCCAAAGCGCCAGTAATTGAGGTTGTGCTGGCACTGCATGCCGGGCTTGCTGTAACCGGAAATTTCATACTGCTGATAACCCGCCTCGGCCAGCAGCACATGGCCCTGTTCGAAAATATCCCACAGTTCATCATCATCCGGCAGGGTCGGCGGTTTGGAATAAAACAGCGTATTGGGCTCGATAGTCAGCTGATACCAGGACAGATGCGGCGGGTTTAAGGCGATTGCTTGCCTGAGATCTGACATGGCATCTTCGACGGATTGATCCGGCAGGCCATGCATCAGATCCAGATTGAAGCTGTTCAGCCCGGCCTCTTCGGCCAGTGCGGCAGCGCGCACAGCTTCGCCTTTGCCGTGAATCCGGCCCAGGCGTTTGAGCTTGTCATCCTGAAAACTCTGCACACCGATGGAAATCCGGTTGACGCCCACCTCGCGGTAAGCCTGAAAGCGGCCGGCTTCCACTGTGCCGGGATTGGCTTCCATGGTGATTTCAATCTGGTCACTGAACGGGATTCTGGCCTCAATGCCTGCCAGCAGTCGTCCGATCTCCGGTGCGGAAATCAGGCTCGGGGTGCCGCCACCGATAAAAATGGAGTGCAGAGCCCGGCTGCCATCAGCCAGCTGATAGCGATCAAGATCGATAGCCAGATCCTCAAGCAGAGCGTCGATGTAATCCAGCTCGGGAATGTCGTGCTTCAGCGCATGAGAGTTGAAATCGCAGTAGGGACATTTCTGGACACACCAGGGAATGTGTACATACAGGCTCAGTGGTGGCGGTACTAACATCAGGCGTCCTTCAGGGCAGCAAAGAGGTGTTGCAAGGCTTTGCCGCGGTGTGACAATTGCTTTTTTCGTTCAGGGGACAGCTCGGCTGAGGCGCAGTCGGCTTCCGGGACCCAGAAAACAGGATCATAGCCAAAGCCATTCTCGCCTCTGGCCTGGTGGAGAATACGTCCTTCCCATTTGCCGTGGCACACCAGCGGTGTCGGGTCATCAGCATGGCGCATCATGACCAGTACACAGTGGAAGCGGGCGGTGCGTTCAGCATCCGGCACATCTTTCATGGCATCGAGCAGCTTTTCCAGATTCGCCTGATCGCTGGCGCCTGCTCCGGCATAACGGGCAGAGTAAATACCGGGTGCGCCTTTGAGGGCATCCACTTCGAGACCGGAATCATCAGCAATCGCCGGCAGGCCGGTTTCTCTGGCGGCGTGACGCGCTTTGATAATGGCATTCTCAATGAATGTCGTGCCGGTTTCGGCGACATCAGAGACGTTAAGATCTGTCTGGGCGATGACCTCGAAACCGAAATCGGCAAGCAGGTTGGCCATTTCACTGACTTTCCCCTGGTTGCCGGTCGCAAGTACTAATTTGCTCATGAAGACTCCTGGTCTGTAAGGCTGGGGCGCTATGATACCCACAGCCAGAGCAAATGCCAAAGACAGAAAAGAAGCGTGCTCCTCCGCTTTTCTGCTGGCGCGGCTTATTCGGCGAAATAGGTCTGTTCGAACTGAATATTACCGCTGGTGGACTGGCGGGAGACATCAATATTAAAACGGAAGCGTTCTTCATTGGCATGGCTCAGCTCGGCAATGTAGTAAATAGCATCGCCTTCGCGTACTTCACGGAATGTGAGGTTTTTCTCATTGCCGACCAGATTACGCGCTGTGCCTTTAACTACTGCCGCGACAGCCGGTTTACCTTCGGCGCTGGTATCGAGCACAGTGACATTGATCAGGGCCGAATAGCGGCTGCGCTGAATGCGGTAGTTTTTCGCGATATCCGCCGTCAGGAAGGTAGATGGAAAGGTGGAATAGTGAACTTCCAGCTCGCCGATGTTTTTGAGTTGCTCTGCCTGTGCTGGCAGGGCAAAACCTATGGTTGCAATAATAGCAATCAGTAACTGTTTCATGGTGTCGTCCTTCTGTCCTGTCGAAGTATGTCACACGGAGTAAGACCTTACATTCAAAAGGGATAAAGCGTTAATTGTTTAAAGTATAGAGTGGTCCGCGGACGGCGTCTTTGCGGGTATCAGAATTACAGCAAGGCGCTGACGAGCGGGGGCATGACTTGTGGCGCTTGTATCCGGACGAGTTTGTGCCGGCCCGTTTCTCCCTTTTCTATGATGATTTGTCCTTTGGCTACCCTGAACTGCTTGGCCAGAAATTTGACCAGGTGGCCGTTCGCTTTGCCGTCAACCGGCGGAGCCGTGATGGCAACTTTGATTTCGTCGCCATGAAGGCCGACAAACTGATCCCGGCTGGCCTTGGGTTGTACATAAAAGCGGATCATCAGATCCGCTTTATCAATACAGACGGGTGTCAGGCTCACAGCTGGAACCAGATAGGGCCAATCAGATCGCCCATCAGGATATTGGCGAAGTGCAGGCCAACAAAAAGCACCAGTACGCTCAGATCCAGGCCGCCAATGGCCGGAATGATGCGGCGGATTGGCGCTGTCATCGGTTCGGTCAGCTGATGCATCACGTACTCGATCGGGCTGCGTCCCTGGCTGACCCAGCTCAGGATGGCACGGATCAGCAGCACCCAGAACAGCAGGCCACCGGCCGCTTTGAGCAAGGATAATCCGGCGATCCAGAACAGATCCGGGCTGAATGCCACTCCGCCATTGGTCAGCACCACTTGCAGCGCGATAAACTTTCCTACCGTGAGCAGGTAAGCAAACAGCACAGTGGCCAGATCGAGCGAGCCGATTGAGGGGATAACACGACGCAGCGGGCCGAGGACAGGCTGGGTGACTTTCACCACAAACTGAGAAAAGGGATTATAGAAATCCGCCTTGGCCCATTGCAGCCACAGTCGCAGCAGCACCACCATGATATAGAGATCAAAGAGGGTGCTGACTAAAAAAGCAATAGCATTCATATTGTTACCTTAAAATAATTTTTCCATTTCCTGTGCGCGGCTGACAGCGGCCTGCATGGCTTTGGCTACGATATCACTAAGTTGCGCTTCATTAAATGTGCGGATCGCCTCTGCTGTGGTGCCGCCTTTTGAGGTCACCTGTTCACGCAGGGTTGACAGCTCTGTGTCCGGGCTGGCGATCACCATGCCGGCTGCGCCCAGTGCGGCCTGCTGAACCAGTTCACGCGCGGTCTCTTTGTCAAACCCCTGACGGATCGCTTCGTTCTGCATGGCTTCCATGAACAGGAAAAAGTAAGCAGGTGCACTGCCGGCAGCGGCAATCACGCCATTGATCCCTGACTCTTCTGATACCCAGCAGGTTTTACCTACCGCTGCCATCAGGCTGTCAGAGAAATTACGATCCCGGCTGCTGACACTGGCATCGGCATACATACCGCTCATGCCTTTGCCAATCAGCGAAGGGGTATTGGGCATCACCCGCACCAAGCTGACTGTTGCTGCCAGCATCTCCTGCAGGCGAGCCACTGAGATCCCCGCAGCGATGGAGATCACCAGTTTGCCGTCAAAATCGATGGCTTGCAGCGGCTCGCAGACGCTGGCCATTAACTGAGGTTTGACCGCCAGTACGATGACCTCGGCTTGCTGGGCGGCGCGCAGATTGTCGCTGTCGGTATGAATACCGTATTCACGAGCCAGTGGTTCACGGCGCTCGGCACTTGGCGCGGTGGCGGTGATTTTATCGGCAGGATAACCGCTGGCAACCAGGCCGGCAATGATGGAGCGGGCCATGTTACCGGCGCCGATAAAAGCGATTGTACGTTGTTCCATGAGAAATCCTTCTGAACGTAATGAGCGCCTGATGCTTCAAGCGAATTTAACTGTAATCCCTGGCGCCAAAGATAGCGGTCCCGATGCGCACCATAGTGCTGCCGGCGGCCACGGCCGCTTCCATGTCGCCGCTCATGCCCATCGACAGGGTATCCAATCTGGCTTGCGGCAGGCGTTGCTGCAAAGCATCTCTGGCCTTTGCCAGCGCGGAAAAGGCGCTGAACTGGCTGGTATAGTCGTCGGCTTTCTCCGGAATCGACATCAGCCCGCGCAGCTCTAGATTGGGTAAGGCGGCCACTTCAGCCGCCAGCTCTGCCAGCTCATCAAAGTCGACCCCCGATTTGGACGCCTCGCCACTGGTGTTGACCTGAAGCAGTATTTTCAGAGGCGGCAGTGTTGCCGGGCGCTGCTCGCTGAGCCGGCGGGCGATTTTGAGCCGGTCGACCGAATGCACCCAATCGAAATGTTCGGCTATCGGGCGTGTTTTGTTGGACTGGGCAGGGCCGATAAAATGCCAGACTAATTGTTGGTCAGACTGAGAAAAATACTGAATTTTCTCAACGCCTTCCTGAACATAGTTTTCGCCAAAGGCGTGTTGTCCCGCCGCAATGGCTTCAGCAATGGCGCTGACCGGTTTGGTTTTACTGACCGCCAGCAGTTGCACTGAATCTGTATCGCGGCCGCATTTTTCGCAGGCCTGCCGGATCTCGCGGGTGACCTGTGTAATATTTTGTTTGATACTACTCATAATTGATTCTTTAGGGAAAATGTATGGATATCACCGAACTACTGGACTTTAGTGTAAAGCATAACGCCTCCGATCTGCACCTTTCCGCTGGGGTATCGCCAATGATTCGGGTAGACGGTGATGTCAGGCCGCTCAGCATCCCGCCTCTGAGCCATGAAGAGGCGAACCGGCTGATCACCGACATTATGAATGACGGCCAGCGGCGTGAATATGAAGAAAGGCTGGAAGTGGATTTTTCTTTTGTCTTGCCCGATGTCGGCCGGTTTCGGGTCAATGCGTTCCAGCAGTCCCGCGGCTGTGCCGCGGTGTTCCGTACCATTCCCCAGTCTGTGCCCTCTCTGGAAACCCTGCAGGTACCAGAGGTGTTTTACCAGATTGCTCAGAGCCAGCGCGGCCTGGTGCTGGTCACCGGAGCGACAGGTTCAGGCAAGTCCACCACCATTGCCGCTATGGTCGATCATATTAACACCCACACTCACCGCCATATTCTGACCATTGAGGATCCGGTGGAGTTTGTTCATCAAAGCAAACGCTGTCTGATCAATCAGCGCGAAGTGCACCGTGATACCCACAGCTTTCAGAATGCGCTGCGCTCGGCGTTGCGCGAAGATCCCGATGTGATCATGGTCGGTGAATTGCGTGATCAGGAAACCATACGTTTAGCGCTGACGGCGGCCGAAACCGGCCATCTGGTGCTGGGCACCCTGCACACCAGCTCGGCGGCCAAGGCGATTGACAGGATCATTGATGTCTTCCCCGGCAATGATAAAGCCATGGTGCGCTCCATGCTGTCGGAATCACTGCGGGCGGTGATCGCACAGACTCTGCTGAAATGCCCTGGCGGTGGCAGAATGGCGGCCCATGAAATCATGCTGGCAACCCCGGCGATCCGAAACCTGATCCGCGAAGATAAAGTGGCGCAGATGTATTCCATGATCCAGACCGGGGCCGGTTTGGGGATGCAGACGATGGAGCAGGCCGTTAACCGCTTAATGGCCCAAGGGTTGATTGAGCCTGAGGAAGCCGCCCGGGTGGTTGAGCGAAATCAGGGATTATGAGGCAGGACAACTAGCCATGAATTTGGATTTTATTCTCAGCCAGATGGCCGACAAGCAGGCGTCGGATGTATATCTCACAGTGGCGGCGCCCTGCCAGCTGAAGATTAACGGGCGGCTGTGTTCACTCGGTGAATGTCTGTCGGCAGAACAGCTGACTGCTTTGTGCCAGCAGGCAATGTCTGCCGAGCAGTGGCTGAGCTTTGTCGGGCTCAAAGAAGCAAACTTTGCACTGGTGCGCGGTGAGTGCCGTTTTCGTATCAGTGCCTTCTGGCAGCGTGAGCAGCCGGGCATGGTGATTCGCCGTATTGAAACCGTTATTCCCGACATGGATTCTCTCAGCCTGCCTGAACCCATGAAAGCCATGGCGCTGGCGAAACGGGGCTTGATTCTGGTGGTCGGGGCGACCGGTTCAGGTAAGTCAACTTCCATGGCCGCGCTGACAGGGCACAGAAACCGCCATAGCAGCGGTCATATTCTGACGGTTGAAGACCCGATAGAATTTATTCATCAGCACCAGCAATGCATAGTGACCCAGCGCGAGGTCGGTTTAGATACCGCAAGCTATGAAGTGGCGCTGAAAAATTCTTTGCGCCAGGCACCGGATATGATTCTGATTGGTGAAATACGCAATCAGGAAACCATGGAGCATGCGCTCAATTTTGCCGAAACCGGCCATCTGTGCATGGCGACCCTGCATGCCAATAATGCCAATTAGGCGCTGGAACGGATACTGCATTTAGTGCCGAAAGAGCGGCGGGAGTCGTTTTTGTTTGATTTGTCGCTGAACCTGAAAGGGATACTGGCGCAACAGCTGATCTCCGATCCCTCCGGTGAGGGACGTCATGCGGTGTTTGAGTTACTGATCAACACGCCCAGAGTGTCGGATCTTATCCGGCGCGGAGAATTGCATGAACTGAAAGCCACCATGGGCAAAGGGCGTGAGCATGGCATGATCACTTTTGATCAGTCGCTGTATGCACTGTTCAGGCAAGGCAAAATCCGCGAGAACGATGCCCTCAGTTATGCCGATTCGGCTAATGACTTGCGCCTGATGATCAAAACCGGCCAGTCAGGCCAGAGCTCAGGTGGCGGGCTGGACGGGGTTACGATCCGGTTTGACTGATAGCAGGTACAGCCGGGGGAGCTTTTGCCCACCCATGATCCCAGAGCGGATCAAGCTGTACGGCTTGTGACATTGTTACTCTTGCGTTAAATCTTTGTGATCCCCTTAGTGGTTTCAAAATAACCACCTTGCGCTCTGTTTACCCTCTCTCTATATGTATATACAAATAACGTGTAGAGGGAGTGAATAACATGGAACAATCTCAGTCTCGTGTCAGTGCATCGGATGCACTGGCACGTTTCCGCTTAGTGTTTCTCAGTGCTGTCGGGATATTTTTCTTTTTCGTTCCAATTTCTGTGAATGGAAAATCGACTATCCCGCTGGATCATTTGGTTAGTCAAATCAAAGTCTGGCTGGGGAGCGGTGTTGCCTGGTATGCCTTTGCCATGATAGTGATAGGTGCTGTCTATCCTTTTGTTACCGGCCAATGGTCAAAGAGCCTGACAGATAAAGTCTTTTCTGTACTCAAAGTCATGGGCGCCGGCGCAGCACTGATGGCGGTAACAGGGGCTGGGCCAGAGTTTCTGCACAGCAAAGACATGCTGCCGTTTCTGTTCGAGAAGCTGGTGATCTCGGTCGGGCTTATCGTTCCTGTCGGGGCTGTTTTCCTGTCGTTTCTGGTCAGTTATGGTCTGCTGGAACTGATTGGCATCCTGGTGCAGCCTGTGATGCGGCCGATCTGGCGTACGCCGGGGCGCTCTGCGATTGATGCGGTTGCCTCATTCGTCGGCAGTTATTCTCTGGGGTTGTTGATCACCAATAGAGTATACAAATCAGGGCAATACTCAGCCAAAGAGGCGGCGATCATCGCCACCGGCTTCTCGACCGTGTCGGCCACTTTTATGATCATAGTGGCGAAAACCCTGGATCTGATGTCGGTCTGGAACCTGTATTTCTGGGGCACTCTGGTGATCACTTTCATCGTCACCGCGATTACTGTCCGTCTGCCGCCGTTACGTCAGATGGATGAATCCGTGGCGGATCCTGAACCTGATGCCGGCAGCGAAGGGCGACTGCAGACAGCTTACCAGACCGGCATGAATGTGGCCCGTCAGGCACCGGCTGTGGGCAGCAATGTCTTATCTACCATCAAAGACGGCCTGGTGATGACCATTTCCATCCTGCCATCCATCATGTCTGTGGGCCTGATTGGTTTGCTGGTGGCGAAATACACCCCAGTGTTTGAGTGGCTGGGCTATCTGTTCTACCCGTTTACCGCGGTGTGGGGCATTGATGGCGCGAAAGAACTGGCGCAGGCCTCGGCATCGGGTCTGGCGGAAATGTTCCTGCCTGCCTTGCTGCTGCGCGAGGCGGAGTTTGTGGTGCGTATGGCGGCGGGCGTGATTTGTGTGTCCAGCGTGCTGTTCTTTTCTGCCTCCATTCCCTGCATTCTGTCGACCTCTATTCCGCTCAGTGTCGGGCGGCTGGTGGTGATCTGGTTTATCCGTACCGCGCTGAGCTTGCTGCTGGCGATTCCGTTTGCGATGTTTGTGGCCGGGCAGATGTAAGTTTGCCATCACAGTGGCCTGATAACGTTGAGTGACAAAAAGCCCTGAAGCGTTTGCTTTCAGGGCTTTTTTTGTCGGCAGCGTTGATCGTTCAGGGCTTTGGGTCAGCCATGATCTCAAAACTAAAAACGCTGTACCGAGCGATCAACCGTATTGCTGTTCGAACCAGCTTTCGAGAATAATCACGGCAGACTGAGAGTCGACATTACCTTTGCTGAGTGAGCGGTAGCCACCACGAGCAAAGAGATCTGAGCGCGCTTCGACCGTACTCAAACGTTCATCATGCAATTCGACCTGACACCCGAACCGGCCGTGCAGGCGGTTGGCAAATTTGCGGGCGCGCGGGGTGATACTTTCCAGCTCCTGGCCGTAAACATCCAGCGGCAGGCCGACCACAATCAGGTCGGGTTGCCATTCTTTCAGTAATTTTTCAATCGCTTCCCAGCTGGGAATGCCGTCGTTGGCTTTCAGGGCCGACAGGGGACTGGCTGTCCCCGTCAGCTCCTGGCCGATGGCGGCGCCAATGCTTTTGGTACCATAGTCGAAGGCTAGTACCGTACGAGAGGTGCTCATGAATGTCCTATTTCAGTGGATAAGTTGGCGGAATGGATACCCAGTTTGGCGACGGCTTTGTCCCAGCGTTCATTGATGGGGGTTTCAAACACCACCTTGGGATCGGCTTCCATGGTCAGCCAGCTATTGTCGGCCAGTTCCTGCTCCAGCTGACCGGCGGTCCAGCCGGCATAGCCCAGCGCGACCAGAAATTGGCTCGGCTCATTCTGGGTACCCAGTAATGGCAGGATATCGGTTGATGTGGTCATCTTGATCTCTTCGGTCAGGTCAAGGCTGGAGCTGTATTCTTCTTTGCTGTTGTGCAGGATAAATCCCCGGTCACTGGCCACCGGACCGCCGATCATGACAGGCTTTTCCAGGCTGGCCGGATGCGCAACGGGTAAGTCGCGCTCTACCTTAATCTGCTCCAGCATGCTGCCGACAGAGACATCAATCGGTAAGTTAATGACGATACCCATCGCGCCTTCATCATTATGCTCGCACACATACACCACACTGCGTTTGAAGTGCGGGTCCTGCAGACTGGGCATGGCCACCAGAAAATGATTGGTGAGATTCATCGTTCAGTCCTTACACGCTCTCAGACAGGCTCTTTCATTACAGTATGGGGATGAATTGGCCGAAATGGTAAGTCTGAGAAAGGTGTTGTTAAAAATGAAAACGTGACGTGTTGTCAACTTTGACAGACAACACGCCGAGGTTTCAGAAGTATTAAGCGGTTTTCAGGCGACGTTCAATGGCATCCATGAGTTTGCCCGTAATCGAAATATCATACGCCGCTTCAATTTCGCGAATACAGGTTGGGCTGGTGACATTGATTTCCGTCAGCTTGTCGCCGATCACATCCAGGCCAACAAAAATCAGCCCTTTTTCTTTCAGTGCCGGGGCGACGGCTTCAGCAATTTTACGGTCAGTCTCGCTCAGCGGGCGGGGTTCGCCGCGGCCACCGGCGGCCAGATTGCCGCGGGTTTCCCCTTCGGCCGGAATCCGGGCCAGGCAGTAAGGCATCGGCTCGCCGTCCACCACCAGAATGCGCTTGTCGCCGTTACTGATGTCCGGCACGAACGTTTGCGCCATGCAGTAGTATTCACCGTGATTGGTCAGGGTTTCAATGATCACCGACAGGTTCGGATCGCCGGCCTTGACGCGGAAAATCGACGAGCCGCCCATACCATCCAGCGGTTTGAGTATGATATCGCCGTGTTCCTGCTGGAAAGCGCGGATCTTCTCTGCCCGGCGGGTCACAATTGTGGTTGGCGTCAGTTCCGGGAACCAGGCGGTGTAGAGTTTTTCATTACAGTCACGCAGGCTCTGGGGTTTATTGACGATCAGGGTGCCCTGTTCTTCAGCACGCTCCAGAATATAGGTGGCGTAGATGTATTCAGTATCGAACGGCGGATCTTTACGCATCAGCACGGCATCGAGCTCGCTCAGTTCGATTTCCTGCTCACCGTGGAAGCTGAACCAGTCGGCCGGATCTTCCTGCAGTTTGACGATCCGGGTGCGGGCGATCGCTTTGCCTTGCTCCAGAGACAGATCAGCCATTTCCATGTAATGGATTTCCCAGCCGCGACGCTGCGCTTCAAGCATCATCGCAAAGCTGGAATCCTTTTTGATGGTAATGGACTGGATGGGATCCATCACAATACCCAATTTGATCATGTCTTTTCTCCTTGGTTAGCCAAGATCGCCAAAGCGGACCTGTAGCGCAGTTATCGCCGTCATCGCGGCAGTTTCAGTTCTGAGAACCCGGGGACCCAGCAACACTTCGCTGAAGCGGTATGTTTCTGTCATAGTGATTTCCTGCTCTGACAGGCCGCCTTCCGGCCCGATCAGCAGACGGACCCGGGTCACAGGTGCGGGCAGGGTATTAATGGAATATTGGGCTCTTGGATGCAAATTCAACTTCAGGCCGTCAAATTCTTCTGCGCACCAGTCTTCCAGCTTCATCACAGGACGGATTTCCGGCACCACATTGCGGCCGCATTGCTCGCAGGCGCTGATGGCGATTTTTTGCCACTGGGACAGTTTCTTGTCGAACCTGTCCTGAGTCAGTTTGACACCGCAGCGCTCTGAGATCAGCGGCGTAATGCTGTTGACGCCCAGCTCGACGGATTTCTGAATCGTGAATTCCATTTTATCGCCGCGGGAAATCACCTGGCCCAAATGCAGATCCAAAGGGGACTCCACACTGTGCTCAACACGGGCAGAGATCTCTACTTCGACATTTTTTTTACCGGCTTCGGTAATGACAGCCGGGAATTCAGCATTGCTGCCGTCGAACAACAGAATTTCCTGGCCCGGCTGCATGCGCATCACGCGGCCGACATGGTTGGCGGCGTCGTCACTCAGGGGCACTCTGCCGCTTGCAGGCAGGGTCTCAGGATGGAAAATACGTGGCACTCTCATAGTATTAAATTCGTTGGCTTTGGTGGTTATTCCTGGCGTCAGTATATCAAGCTTGGCGGCAATGTACCGAACATTGCACAGTGCTGAATCATGCGCGATGAAACGCAGCAGAGCCGCGCTGAAGTGTTATCTCGCGCAAAAGCTGTACGAGCCGACATTGATGCGGCTCATAACTCCGGCAAAAAGTCAGTGGGATTGACCCCCATATCCCCTAAAATGCCGGCTTTACGGCGGCGCTGGTGTACAGGGGACAGAACAAGAATGACAATCACACAGGGAACGCGCCGACTGGCGATCCTTATGGCGGCGCTGCTGGCGGCGGGCTGTGGCGGTGACGGCAAGTCTGGCGAGCGCAGTCTGAATGTGAATGGCGATCCTTTGCTGGCCAGCCTGCAACCGTATCTGAGCACCAGTCCGTACGGACTGGCAGCCGAAGATTGTGCTGTTATCTATAAGCAGGGGCAGTCCTGTCAGTTGCAGGATATTGCGCCACTCGGCTATGACATTCCGGGTGATCTGACCCCGGAGGATATCGCCGAACGATTGCTGGTGTCCCATCACTGGATGGGAGACAGTTTCATGGATGTGGTGCGTGACTTACCGCAGGATGTACTGAACCTGTTTAAGCCACTCAATGTCATCGTACTCAGTCTTGATATCCGCCCGTCTTTCTATCATACAGACACCGCAAGTATCTATATCGATCCGCGTTATCTGTGGCGCGATCAGGCCGAGTGGAATGACATCTACCAGCAGCAGGATTACCGCGCCGGCTTTGCCGAGTCACTGCCGTTTCTGGCTCTGCAGCGTTACGTGTACAGCAATGGTGAGTATGTCACTTACAGCAATACTTTTGATGTGACTGTCAATTCCTGGCGAAGCAAATCGGAAATCGCCCCCGGGCTGTTTAATCTGCTGGTTCATGAGCTGGCGCATGCCAACGACTTCCTGCCGCCGGATCAGCTCAGCATGCTGAATATGTCAACCAGCATCGGCAACAACATCCAGCTGATTCAAGGCAACTGGGTTCAGACGGCACTGCGACAAGCCCATGCGCTTTCTGCGGATAGTTTACAATTGATGGCCGAGCGTTATTTCGGCGGCGCATCTGCGTCAACCACGCTGTCACCTGAGCAGGCAGGCGCGGCGTTCGAGCCCGATGGTGCCGCTGATTTTTATGGTTATTACACCGATGCTGAAGATGTTGCCATGCTGTTTGAAGCCTACATGATGTGGCGGGAATATGGTGCGCTCTCTGATGTGGCGTTTACCGCTTCACCGGCTTTTGCGAACTACAGCTGCGACGATTTGATCATCGGCTGGGGCCAGCGTAACCGACTGGCGCAGCAAGAGGTTGTGCCGCGCGCCAGGCTGGTCTCAGAAAGTATATTGCAGCAGGAGCTGAGCGCTGAATTTGCATCCATCGCCAGCGCAATGCCGGTGGATCTGCCCTATGGTTACGGCTGGTGCCAGGCGCGGACTGCTGTGATGTCGGCCAGATTTGAGCGTTTCAGCCGTAAGGCTCTGGCGCCGATGACCGACCACAGCCAGCGTTATCTGGACGAGATGCTGCGTCACTAAAGAAGAGGCAAACGGCTGAGAGCCCCTGATCTCAGCCGATGTTCGATTAAAGCCCTGCCTGCTGACATGCATTCAGCACAAAGCCGTTGTGCTTGTGCTGGATTTTCGCAATACGTCGATCCCTTTCGCACTCCCAGGGGCTGACCGGGTAGCTCTGATGCCAGGCCTGCATCAGCTGGCGCTGACTTTTCGCCAGACGGAAGCGGTATTCCTGCTCCATGTAAAGATAGGTGCGGGCAATGGCCCCTCTGGCACGTGGCGGCGGATCGACCCGGCGGTTCTTGAAATCCACTTTGATATCGCACTGACCGTAATAGGCACCGTCATTTTCGCGCCAGGGAGTAAAGCGGTAGTTGGAACGATCGCCGTTCACTTCGCCGATGACCGGGGTCAGGTTATGCATGTCGGCTTCCATCTTGCTGAAGGTCGGGTCTTTGCGGCAGTTTTTACGCCCGCCATCCTGCCAGCATTGCAGCTGATGACCAAACTGCCAGGCCGGAACCACGTGCTCCCATTCAATCCGGCTGGCACGTTTTTCCTGCTTGCGTACCTGATAGCCACAGCTGTTTAAATCCGGGACGCCCTTTTTCCCTTGCCACTCAATCCGGCAGCCACAGTAAAAGCTCTCATTGTGATCCTGATAAATGTTGACCAGCAGTTTTTTTGCTTTGGAGAAGTTTTGCGGTGAGTCTGCCAATACGGGATTGGACAGGGTACTGACGCTTAGCAGCGCGACAGTCATTAGCCTTTTCAGCTTGATTAACATGGGATTTCCGGTGACTGAATACAGGGTGATGATGTTATCAGTACCGGAATTTTTTAGAAGTGTTTCACGTTATCTGTGTGTAAAAAATCAAATTTTCAATATGACTGCGGCGCATTTCCAGTAATGGGCGTCAAGGGCTGGTGGCATTGCATGCAGTGATAGATGGCCTGCTGACGCAGAATTTTATGATGCCGCCTGACAGTGAGCTGATGCTCCCGGCACTGGCAGCGGTAAGGGAAAGTACGCCCGCTCACAGAAGAGGTATCGAAGCTGTGGGTGGTGCGCGCCGGCACATGAAACACCTCAGTCATCATTTTTTGCCATTCCGGGCCATGCGGACGCACTTTGCCATGGCAGGCATACGTGAGCAGGTGAGCCAGTTCATGGGGTACCACTTCGGCCAGAAAAGCCTGCGGGTTTTCTGCCAGTAAAATCGGGTTATAGCGGATCTCCCAGCTTTGCATCCGCGCACTACCAGCAATTTTACCGCGTTGGGTAAAACGGATGACCGGATCGGGAAACGGTTTGCCAAGCTTGTTTTCAGCCTGTCGAAGGCAGGCGAGGGTCCGCTCAATCATGGCTTGTTGTAGTGAGTCCATAACGCTGAAAGGTAAACAAACAAGAGGCTCAGTATGAAAGGTCTGGCGCGGATTTTCTACCCGCAATAGGCCTGAAATGCGTCTTGTACAGCAATGACAGCATTTGGATCATGGGTGGTCAAAACCTCAGTAAGCTGTACAGCCACAGATGAGCAGCTTTTGGAGCGATTGGAACATGGGAAGTAAAAATCACTAAAATGTTTTTATTTTCATGTTGTTATCTGTTTTTTTAGAGATGGGGTAACAGCTTGATCTGCTTTTAGAACATCGGTGACCCTAAGCTGAAAGAGCTGTACAGGGGATCGGACGGAGCGGACGGAGCGAAAGGAAAGCAATGAAAAAGGAAGCCGAAGCTTCCTTTTTCACGAGTAAGAATCACAGCCTTGCGGATTCTGAACGGATTACTTGATGTTGGCGTAATCGCGCAGCAGATCGGCTTTGTCGGTTTTTTCCCAAGGGAATTCTTCGCGACCAAAGTGACCGTATGCTGCGGTTTTCTGGTAGATAGGTTGCAGCAGATCCAGCATTTCGATCAGGCCGTATGGGCGCAGGTCGAAGTGGTGACGCACGGCGTCCACGATCAGATCATGAGAGACTTTCTCGGTGCCGAAGGTTTCCACCATGATAGATGTTGGATCGGCAACACCAATCGCATACGACAACTGGATTTCACAGCGGTCAGCCAGACCAGCCGCGACAATGTTCTTCGCCACATAACGGGCGGCGTAGGCCGCACTGCGATCCACTTTCGATGGATCTTTACCCGAGAAGGCACCACCGCCGTGACGTGCCGCGCCGCCGTAGGTATCAACGATAATTTTACGGCCAGTCAGACCACAGTCACCCATTGGCCCACCGATCACAAAGCGGCCGGTTGGGTTGATGAAGTATTTGGTGTCTTGGGTCAGCCACTCTGCCGGCAGCACTGGCTTGATGATTTCTTCCATCACCGCTTCTTGCAGTACAGGCAGCTCAATGCTGTCACAGTGCTGAGTGGACAGAACCACGGCATCGATACCCACGATTTTGCCCTGGTCATAAGCAAAGGTGACTTGGCTTTTGGCATCCGGGCGCAGCCATGGCAGCGTACCGTTTTTACGGACTTTCGCCTGACGCTCAACCAGACGGTGGGCATAAGTGACAGGGGCCGGCATCAGCACTTCAGTTTCGTTGGTGGCGTAACCGAACATGATCCCCTGATCGCCCGCACCCAGATCTTTCGGGTCGCTGCGGTCAACACCCTGGTTAATATCAGGAGACTGCTTACCAATCGCGCTCAGAACGGCACAAGAGTTGGCATCAAAACCCATGTCTGAATGGACGTAACCAATGTCGCGCACTGTCTGACGGGTCAGCTCTTCGATATCCACCCAGGCCGTGGTGGTGATTTCACCACCGACCATGACCATGCCGGTTTTGACGTAAGTCTCACACGCAACACGTGCTTTCGGGTCTTGTTCTAAGATCGCATCCAGGACTGCATCTGAGATCTGGTCTGCAATTTTATCTGGATGGCCTTCCGATACCGACTCAGAAGTAAACAGGTGTTTCGCCATGAGTATTCTCACTATTAGAAAAACTTTAAAAGGTAATTGGAGGTGTGATTTTCAGCAGTCTGAGTGATAAATCATCAGTCTGTATGTATAGAGCTACCTCCGTCTAGACGGCTATAATAACTTGTATGGGATCAAAATCAACAACTAGATATGTGTGGAAATAAGATAATTGTCAGCCAAACGATTATCTTCATTATGTGGTTTGTAATCTTGTTGGTGAATAATACTGGGTTACATTAAAAAATCAGACCATTTAACTTCTTTGTGAGTTGACAGCCCCTTCTTTTCTTTGCGAAAGGCGTCCCGGCCTCTTGATGTCCCGGCGCGTATTGCTATCTGAGCCGCGATTGCCTGATCGAGTCGCGGCGATTTGATGTTCGGACCAATTGTTATTGATAGGTTGCAGAAAAATTATTTCGGACAATGAAAAAAATACGCCAGACGGGAGCTTTTTTTATTCCGATAAAGCACTATTTATATATCTGTTATAAGGAAGGATGGAGTGACAGCGGGCGTATTTACTGGCATTGCGCTACGCTCGCAGACAATGATCCTGGGGAGTGAGGCGGGTCACAATTAGGATGAATCTCGTTAACGCTTGGTATACACTAGAGCGGCTTTTCACTTACGTAGCACGGATATGACATTACGAGTCGCAATTAATGGATTTGGCCGTATCGGCCGCAGTGTACTGCGGGCCTTGTATGAAAGCGGCAAACATCACCAGATAAAAGTCGTGGCAGTGAACGAACTGGCTCAGCCTGAAGCGATGGCACATCTACTTCAGTATGATTCCAGTCATGGTCGCTTTGGCTGTAAGGTCAGCCATGATCAGGAACATCTGTTCATTGCCAATGGTCAGAGTGAAGACGCGATTCGTATTCTTCATCTGAGTGATATCCAGTTGCTCCCGTGGCGGGATCTGGAAGTGGATATTGTTCTGGACTGTACCGGGGTGTACGGCTCAAGAGCCGACGGTGAAGCCCATATTCAGGCCGGTGCCAAGAAAGTCCTGTTTTCCCATCCTGCTGCGAACGATATCGATAACACCATCATCTTCGGTGTGAACCAAGACAGCCTGTCACCTCAAGATCGCATTGTTTCCAACGGTTCCTGTACCACCAACTGCATTGTGCCTGTGATTAAAGTGCTTGATGATGCTTTCGGCATTGAATCCGGCACGATCACAACCATTCATTCAGCCATGAATGACCAGCAGGTGATCGATGCCTATCATACTGACCTGCGCCGGACACGCGCTGCGAGTCAGTCGATCATTCCGGTCGACACAAAATTACACTTAGGTATCGGCCGTATTTTTCCTCATTTTGCGGATAAATTTGAGGCGATTTCAGTCAGGGTTCCTACAATTAACGTCACCGCGATGGATCTGAGCGTTACGGTAAAGACTAATGTCTCGGTTAATGATGTAAATCAAGCCCTGGCCGAGGCTGCCAGGTGTACATTGACGGATATTGTCGATTACACCACAGCGCCACTTGTTTCTGTTGACTTCAATCATGATCCCCACAGCGCTATTGTTGATGGCACCCAGACGCGTGTCAGTAATCAGCATCTGCTGAAATTGCTGATTTGGTGCGACAACGAATGGGGATTTGCAAACCGTATGCTGGATACAGCACTGGTGATGCATCAGGTCAGTGGTCAGCTGCAAGACGTTTCTGAATTCCCCAGCCAGGCAAAATCGCAGGGCTGAATGTATTTATCATTTACACAGTAAGACTATTGAGAGGACAAACCATGTCTGTAATCAAGATGACTGATCTGGATCTGGCCGGTAAACGCGTGCTGATCCGTGCCGATCTGAACGTGCCAGTCAAAGCAGGTAAAGTAACTTCTGATGCACGTATCCTGGCATCTCTGCCAACGATCAAGCAATGCCTGGCAGCAGGCGCAAAGGTAATGGTTACCTCTCACCTGGGTCGCCCGACCGAAGGTGAATATGCTGACGAGTTCTCTCTGCAGCCTGTCGTGAACTATCTGCAAGACGCGCTCGACTGTGATGTGACGCTGGCGAAAGACTATCTGAATGGTCTGGATCTGAACGCTGGCGAGCTGGTGGTACTGGAAAACGTTCGCTTTAACGTGGGCGAGAAGAAGAATGACGAAGCGCTGTCCAAGCAATACGCGGCGCTGTGTGACGTGTTTGTGATGGATGCATTCGGTACGGCGCACCGTGCCCAGGCATCGACGCACGGTGTGGGCATGTTTGCCCCTGTCGCTTGTGCCGGCCCGCTGCTGGCTGCGGAACTGGACGCGCTGGGTAAGGCGCTGGGTAATCCGGCTCGCCCTATGGTGGCGATTGTTGGCGGCTCGAAAGTGTCGACCAAACTGACAGTGCTGGAGTCGCTGGCTAAGATTGCCGATCAGGTTGTGGTGGGTGGCGGTATCGCGAACACCTTTATTGCAGCTGAAGGTCACGGTGTCGGTAAATCTCTGTATGAAGCCGATTTGGTTGATACAGCCAAAGCACTGATGGCGCAAACCAATGTACCGGTTGCGACTGATGTGGTCTGCGCCAAAGAATTCTCTGACACCGCTGAAGCCACCATTAAGTCTGCTTCTGACATTGCAGAAGACGACATGGTACTGGATATCGGTCCGGATTCTGCTGCTGAGCTGGCCCGTATTATCAAAGATGCCAAAACTATCTTGTGGAACGGCCCGGTCGGCGTGTTCGAGATTGAGCAATTCGGCAAAGGGACTGAAGTGGTCGCGCAAGCGATTGCCGACTCTGAAGGTTTCTCTATTGCCGGTGGCGGCGATACGCTGGCAGCCATTGATAAGTACGGCATCAAAGATAAAGTGTCTTACATCTCAACCGGTGGCGGTGCGTTCCTGGAGTTTGTGGAAGGCAAAAAACTGCCGGCAGTTGCTATGCTGGAAGAACGAGCGAAAGCCTGATAACAGCGGCGCTGGGCTTGCTCTGCGCCTGGAATATGCTGTGTGTGGCGTGAACTTTAACCGTTTGGCCGCACACATTAGCAATGAGTTTATCTTTAAACCCAGACAACAAAGCTAAAAGCTAATAGGACTATTGTTATGTCTAAGATCTTCGACTTCGTAAAACCTGGTGTGATTTCTGGCGACGACGTACAGAAAGTATTTGCAGTAGCAAAAGAAAACCAATTTGCTCTGCCAGCGGTTAACGTGGTTAACACGGACTCTATCAACGCAGTGCTTGAAGCTGCCGCGAAAGTGAAAGCCCCTGTTGTTGTTCAGTTCTCAAACGGCGGTGCAGGTTTCTTTGCCGGTAAAGGCCTGAAGCTGGAAGGTCAGAACGGCCCGATCCTGGGTGCGATTGCCGGTGCAAAATATGTTCACGCCGTGGCTGAAACTTACGGTGTGCCAGTGATCCTGCACACTGACCATGCGGCGAAAAAACTGCTGCCATGGATCGATGGTCTGCTGGATGCCGGTGAAAAGCACTTTGCGGAAACAGGCAAGCCTCTGTTCTCTTCGCACATGATTGACCTGTCTGAAGAGTCGCTGGAAGAAAACATCGAAATCTGTGCCAAGTACCTTGAGCGCATGAGCAAGATGAACATGACACTGGAAATTGAACTGGGCTGTACCGGTGGTGAAGAAGACGGTGTGGATAACTCTCACCTGGACCAATCTTCTCTGTACACTCAGCCAGAAGATGTGGCGTACGCTTATGAGAAACTGAATGCTATCAGCCCGCGTTTCACTATCGCAGCGTCATTCGGTAACGTACACGGTGTTTACAAGCCAGGTAACGTGGTTCTGACGCCAACTATCCTGCGTGATTCTCAAGCGTATTGCTCTGAGAAGTTCGGTATTGAGTCCAATGCGCTGAACTTCGTATTCCACGGTGGTTCAGGTTCTTCTCTGGAAGAAATCCGCGAATCTATCGGCTACGGTGTGATCAAAATGAACATCGATACCGATACTCAGTGGGCAACCTGGAACGGTATCCGTGAATACTACCTGGAAAACGAAGCTTACCTGCAGGGCCAGATCGGTAACCCAACCGGTGAAGACGCGCCTAACAAGAAATACTATGATCCACGCGTATGGCTGCGTAAAGGTCAGGATTCTATGGTTAAGCGCCTGGAACAAGCTTTCTCTGATCTGAATGCAGTAGACGTGCTGTAATTCGTCACTCTGAGCAGATGAGATAGTAAAAAGCCCGCTGTGCGGGCTTTTTTATTTGGTTTAATAGCCAGAGCTGAATAAAGTTACCTTAAGCCGCATAAAAATGTCTTGCTTGTGACCGTTATGACGGCAATATTGCGCATGTCGTATCATAATTATCTGAGTCCAGATATGTGATTAATGTTAGGGTAATTTCGTTCTGTTTGTTATGTATCACGGGACTTGAGCATTACCGCATCATCCCCAATGTAGAGAGAGCGCTATGACTGAGAGTGTAACGGATAAAGTGGTTGATACCATTGCCAATAATGAGCTGGCTGATGGTGTGAAACAAGCGGGTAACTGGATTATTGATAATCAGGAACTGTTAATCCAGTATGGCGTTAACCTGATTTCAGCCTTGTTAATCCTGTTTATTGGTAACCTGGTATCGAAAGGGGTGGCGAGCGGATTCGGCAAAATGCTGCGTCGTAAACAAATGGATGAAGCAGTTGTCAAATTCCTGCAGTCACTGGTTCGTTATCTGCTGTTTGTGATAGTGCTGATTGCAGCGTTAAGCCGAGTGGGCGTACAAACGGCTTCTGTAGTAGCGATTATCGGTGCCGCCGGCCTGGCTATCGGCCTGGCCTTGCAGGGCTCGCTGTCCAACTTCGCGGCCGGTGTGCTGATTGTTGCCTTCCGTCCTTTTAAATCCGGCGATTATGTTGAAGTGGCCGGTGTGGCCGGTTCGGTCGAATCTATTCAGGTCTTTCAGACTGTACTCAATACCCCGGACAATAAAATGGTGGTTGTCCCTAACGCCGCTGTGATCGGCGGAGCTATCACCAACTACTCCAAGCATGAAACCCGTCGTATTGATTATGTCATCGGGGTTTCGTACAAATCGGATCTGAAGAAAACCAAAGAAGTGCTCAAGCGCGTTGTGGATGCCGAGCCGCGTTTGCTGAAAACGCCTGCGCCAACCATTGGTGTGGTGGCACTGGCTGACTCTTCGGTGAATTTTGTGGTGCGTCCCTGGGTAAAAACGGCCGATTACTGGGCTGTTTACTTTGATTTGCTTCAGGCAATCAAAGAAGAGCTGGATAAAGAAGGGATTGAGATTCCGTTTCCGCAAATGGATGTGCATCTCAACAAAGTTGAACAGTAATATTCAGCTAGATTGAAACAACAATGGAGCCGTTTGGCTCCATTGTTGTTTTTGGCCGGTATCACGCGACAGCTAGAAAGCATACTGTGCCAGCAGGCCTTGAGCCAGATGGGCTGCAATAATGAACATCATGGCGGCAACGGCAATATCGATGCCGCGTTTGACTTTGGGTTTGGACAAGGTGGGTGCCATCTTCGCGGCGGCAATCGATAAGGTAAAGAACCAAACGAACGATGCCAGTATTGTACCTATGGCAAAAGCAATACGGTCCTGGCCTTCAAACTGGCCGCCAATCGAGCCCAGAATAACAACGGTATCCAGGTACAGGTGCGGGTTGAGCACAGTAACAGCCAGCGCGCCAGCAACCACGGCCCGTCTGCCGCGAGCCAGTATTTGCCTTTGTGCCTCTTCTTCAGAGGTCTGGCTAAAGGCACTTTTCAGCGACAGGCTGCCGTAAAACAGCAGAAAAGCGATCCCGCCCAATGTCACGGCCAGCAACACGCTTTCGTTGCTGGAAAGCAGCGCGCCGCCGCCAAATACGCCCAGACTGATGAACAACACATCAAGCAGGCTGCATACAGTGGCTGTGGTTAAATGGTGATTACGTTTAATGCCTTGATTGAGTACATACGCATTTTGAGCGCCAATCGGAATGATCATGCTGGCGCCAAGGCCAAAGCCTTGCAGTAACGGCCATAGGCTCATAGGTGATATTGTCCTTATTCTGTGGTGAAAATGACGGGCTAGACAGGTTACATCTGGCTAAAGCTTAAATCGCTCGCTATGATTTAGTAAATCTAATAATTTTTATGATTTATTAGACTTCCTAATAATGAGGGTGGGCATGGAAGGACTGGATTATCGCTGGGTACAGGCGTTGGACGCGGTGGTGTCACAGCGAGGGTTTGAACGGGCGGCAGAAATGCTGTGCATTACTCAGTCTGCGGTCTCGCAGCGGATAAAACAGCTGGAGAAACACATGGCTCAGCCATTGCTGGTTCGGGAGCAGCCACCAAGGCCCACGCCGGCAGGACAAAAATTGCTTGGCCTGTACCGCCGTGTTCGTCTGCTGGAGCAGGAGTTGCTGCCGGATATCCGCCCTGGCGAACAAAGTCAGCCATTACAAATGTCGATCGCCACGAATGCCGACAGTCTGGCCACCTGGTTGCTGCCGGCGCTCAGTCCGCTGCTCAAACAGCGCCGCATCGAAATTAACCTGATGCTGGAAGATGAAAGCCGAACCCTCGACAGGCTGCGCAGCGGGGAAGTGGTCGGGGCCATCAGCATGGAGGCCACCGCAATGCCAGGTTGTGTGTCTGATTACCTTGGCCGGATGGATTATCTGTGTGTCGCCAGTCCGGACTTTCAGGCGAGGTATTTTGCCGCTGGTGTTAACCGCGAGGCGCTGATGCGCGCTCCTGCTGTGGCATTTGACCAGTATGACGATTTGCATGAAGTCTTCATTCAGCAGCATTTTAATTTGCCGCGTGGCAGCGTGCTGACCCACAGGGTGCGCTCCTCAGAAGCCTTCGTCAAACTGGCGCTTCAGGGAGTGGCATACTGCCTGATCCCTAAAATTCAGATAGAGTCAGAACTGGCAAGCGGCGAGTTGGTCAACCTGACCCCGGGTATCATGCTGACCCGCAGAATTTACTGGCATCACTGGGCGCTGGAAAGTGGTGTCTTTAGTGAAGTGACAGCTCAGTTGCTTGACCATGCCAGACACCGTCTGCCCCAGTGAGGGGAGCCTGCGTAAGCGGGTATTGATAATTGTCACTTTAATAAAATGATGTGCAAAATTTTTTGCGATCCAGGGATAATTTTTCTCCGTCCGGTGTCAAAAACAGCATAAGGCCAATGAGCTGAAACCTAACGTTATGATTTGGATGGTGTTATGAAAAAAACCTTACTTGCTGTTTGTTTGAGTGGAGCGACGCTGATCAGTCCGTTGGCAATGGCAGAAGACAGTTTTCCCCGTCTGGAAACCATTGGTGTGGGTGAAATAACCGCTCAACCGGACATGGCTGTATTTACAGTGGCGGTTGAAGAAAATCGCAAAACCGCTCAGGAAGCGAAACAGGCCGCGGATAAAGCCGTCACGGCCTTTATGGACCGCTTGCAAAAAAGCGGCGTGAAACGTGCAGATATTGAAAGCGCCAATATTTATCTGCATCCGCAGTATCACAGCAGCAACGATGCACCACCTGAACTGGTGGGTTATCAGGCTTCACGTCAGGTGACTGTGACTGTTCGCGATTTAGAACAACTCAACACCTATCTGGACAGTGCGCTGGGTGATGGCATCAACCGGATTCAGAACATCGAACTGAAAGTCAGCGATGCCGATAAGTATATGGAGCAAGCTCGCCAGGCCGCCATCAAAGATGCGCAGAGTAAGGCCAAGTCACTGGCACAAGGTTTTGATACCGATATCGAAGGCGTGTGGAATATCCGCTATTTCGATCCGATGCCGCGTCCGGTGATGGGGCGGATGAAAATGGATGCGGCGATGGAAACTCAGGCCACCTATCAGGATGCCGAAATTACTTTCCGCGACAGAGTGGAAGTGGTTTTCCGTCTGGAAAAATAACGCCATGCGTCAGACAGCAAGAAGCTCACCCCAGGGTGAGCTTCTTGGTTTCAGGGGCGTGCCGGAATTAATGCAGAATACGGGCACGGACTGTGCCGTCAATGGCCTTCAGCTTATTCAGTGCTTCTTCAGAGCGCTCGGTCTCAACGTCAATCACCACATAACCCAGCTCAGGACTGGTTTGCAGATACTGAGCGGCAATGTTAATGCCTTCAGAGGCGAATATTGTGGTGATCTGGTTCAGGATACCCGGGCGGTTTTCGTGAATGTGCAGCAGGCGCGAACAGCCACGGTGCTCAGGCAATGACACTTCAGGGAAGCCAACGGCCGACACGGTTGAACCGTTGTCTGAGTATTTCACTATTTTGCCCGCCACTTCGATCCCAATGTTTTGCTGGGCTTCCTGAGTCGAACCACCGATGTGCGGCGTCAGGATAACGTTATCAAAGCGTGTCAGTGGTGACTCGAACATATCTTTGTTGGTTTTAGGCTCGACCGGGAAGACATCAATAGCCGCACCTGCCAGATGTTTGCTTTCCAGCGCACTGCACAGTGCATCTATGTCGACGACTGTGCCGCGAGCGGCATTGATAAAGATCGAACCCGGCTTCATGCGCGCGAATTCTTCGGCACCCATCAGGTTCTGAGTGTCCAGCGTTTCAGGAACGTGCAGACTGATAACATCGGATTTATTGAGCAGCTCACTCAGGGAATCAACCTGGGTTGCGTTACCTAAGGTCAGTTTGTTTTCGATGTCATAGAAATACACATCCATACCCAGGTTTTCAGCCAGAATACTGAGCTGAGTCCCTATGTGGCCATAGCCTATGATACCCAGTTTCTTACCACGGGCTTCATAGGAAGAATCCGCCGTTTTTTGCCATTCACCCCGGTGGGCTTTGGCATTTTTTTCCGGAATACCGCGCAGCAGCAGCAGTATTTCACCCAGTACCAGTTCAGCCACACTGCGGGTATTTGAGAAGGGGGCGTTAAATACAGGAATACCACGACGGTTGGCTTCAGCCAGATCAACCTGATTGGTACCAATGCAGAAACAGCCGACAGCAATCAGCTTTTTGGCCGCGTCAAAGACTTCTTCAGTCAGCTGGGTGCGGGAACGAATGCCAACAAAGTGGGCATCTTTGATTGCGTCGAGCAGTTCATCACCTGCCAGCGAGCCTTTGTGATACTCGATATTCTCGTAGCCGGCTTGTTTGAGCACTTCAAGTGCAGAGGGGTGAACGCCTTCCAGCAGCAGAATTTTAATCTTGTCTTTATCCAGCGAAACTTTTGCCATGGTCCTTTTCCTTAAAAACAACAGGTATTCCATACAGCGGGCAGGATAACGTGTTCATGCAACAGCACATTGTGATGTCACACGGTGACAGGCGTACATCCTGTGTTGCCGTCTGGTGAGCTTAAACGATTGCGTTCACATTAAAGTATCAAAAATTTCGATGAAGTGGCGAGAATATTACGAAATGGATAATAAAAAACGGCATATATTATGCCGTTTAGTCATCAAGCCTTATGAACAGCGCTGAAACTGTTATTTAGTGACAGTTTTCACGCCATCTGGAGAGCCTACCAGCAGGACATCCGCACCGCGCCGGGCAAAAAGGCCGACAGTGACCACGCCTGGCAGTGCATTAATCTTATTTTCCAGATCTTTTGCATCAGTGATCTGCAGATTGTGCACATCTAAGATGATATTGCCGTTATCAGTGATGACACCTTCACGGTATACAGGATCGCCGCCCAGCTTCACTAATTCACGGCCTATGTAGGAGCGCGCCATCGGAATGACTTCAACCGGCAGCGGGAAAGCACCCAGCACATCGACTTCTTTGGTGTTGTCGACAATGCAGATGAATTTTTTGGCAATGGCCGCAACAATCTTCTCGCGTGTCAGTGCCGCACCGCCACCTTTGATCATGTCAAAGTCAGGGTTGATTTCATCGGCACCATCCACGTAGATATCCAGCGCAGACACTTCATTGGCATCAAATACCGGAATACCGATCTCTTCCAGCCGCTGTGTTGATGCCACAGAGCTGGACACAGCACCTTTGATTTCTTCTTTGCGGGTTGCCAGCGCATCGATGAAGTGATTGACGGTAGAGCCGGTACCAACGCCAACAATGCTGTCTTTGGTCACGTAGTCCAGGGCTGCCCAGCCAGCCGCTTTTTTCATTTCATCTTGTGTCATGCTTTTTCCTCGTGATGGCCTATGGATTGCGGAGCGCTGATTATAGCCGAGCATTGATACTCTGGCAGGTTAAAATCATGATGAAGATCCCTGTTTAGGCAACTGGCAGCTGGATGTTTACCAGTGATGGTGCGCCGAGGGGGTGATAATGGCTGGCAGGGGCACATCCCAGGCTTCTGCCGGCAGATGCCGGACCTGCTGGCAGTCGTGGGCCAGTCCGAGAGGGCGAGGGCCTGCGCCGTTATGGTGCCACTGGCTTAATGTGCGGTCATAGTACCCGCCTCCCATGCCTAACCTTTGTCCCTGCTCATCAAAGGCGACAAGAGGGGTACAAATCAGATCCAATTCGTGAACGGGTTTAACAAGACGGACATCCAGCACAGGCTCGGCAATACCATAGCGGTTACAATGCATTTTCGTCTCAGGCCGGTAATGCAGAAATAACAAGTGGCCTTTGCTGAAGGGATGTAACACGGGCAGATAGACGTTCTTGTTCTGGTGCCACAGCCATTCGATTAACGGTTCGGTATCTAACTCACCGTCATTGTTGAGGTATAAAGCCACATGTTGCGACTGGCGAACCTCACTGAGCTGACAAAAGCGGCTCAGCACAGCCTTACTGGCCTGTTCCTGCTGATGTGGGGTCAGTGCCTGGCGTTTAAGGCGCACCTGCTGGCGAAGCTGCTGGCGTGTGGTTTGGGTTGTTTGGCCGGTCAGGCCTTGCGGGTGAGATGCATCCATAACATTCTATGCCTGTCGTCGCCTGCTCAAAGAGAGAACTGCTGGCTGTGAGCAGAATAGAAAATAGAGGGGGTGCCCCAAGGTGCCGTTGCGAATTGTAGCCCTTGAACCAGACGTTCAAGGTGGATCGGCAACATTAACCGTAGGCTTCTCAGTCGTGCTGAGCATGCTCAATAGCTAATAAAAGCAAATCCTGGTTTTTTGCTTATCGGCTCGGGGACGTCGATTCGCTGACGCACACCCCAGGGTCAATCCATTATCAACGTTGCGGTTGATTTTGCAATGCCTCAGTCAGAGTTTCTGTTATTTGACCGATGCGCTCGGACAAAGAATCGGCATTGTTGTTAAATTCTTTTCGTTCGTTATGCAGTTCACTGCAGATGTTCAGCCCGGTAAACATCAGTAACTGCTCCGGGTTGGAGATTTTGGTTCGCTGCGACAGTTCATTCAGGCGATTGTCAAAATCCGCCGCGGCTGCACGTAACGCTGTTTCCTGGCCAACGGGGCAATTTACCTTAATGGTACGGCCTAAAATTTCAATTTCAACTGCCTGCGAGCTCATAGCTGTTTTGTATCCGTGTCAGTCACTGTGAATTCGTGAAGCGAAGATCGGCCGCTAATATAGAAAAAGCCTATTTAACTTGCAAGCATGCGACCTGACTGCATGAACGGCCCGCAAGCGAGATGACAAATCTTCATCAGTTCGGTGTTATTTTTGCCGTTGAGCCGATGAATGCCAGTAAAAATATCGACTCAATCAATCGCCTTTTGCTTTAGGTTAGCCTGAATCCAGCCTTAGTGGTAGCATATCACAAACCCATCTGACACCAATCTTATTAAGGTGAAAAAGCCCATGAGCGAAGTAAAATTGCCGGCTTATGAAGCGGTTGAAGCCGCGCTGAAAAGTCAGTCTCTGGCGGTTACGCCCTCAGAATTACACGGATTACTGACGGGTATGCTGTGCGGCGGTTTACCCGCGGTCGGCGAGCATTGGATTGGTCCGATCTCGGATTACGCCAACAATGGCGAATCTCTGGACGGTGACGCCAGAACGCTGACGCAAAACCTGGTGGACATTACTTCGAAGGAATTGGCTGGTACGGGTTTTGACGCGTCTTTGTTGCTGCCAGATGATGATGTGGATTTGATGCTGCGGGCTGAAGCTTTGAGTGAATGGGTTAACTGTTTCTTGTCCGGATTGGGTCTGATGGGACTGAATCAAGAAAAACTGCCAGCTTCAGTGCAGGAAGCCTTGGGCGATCTGCAGGATATCGCGCAGCTGGGGATCGACGATGAGGATGATCTGGAAGAGCAGGCGACGTTGTTTGAGCAGGTCATAGAGCATGTCCGGATGTGCACGCTGACCTGTTATTTCGAGCTGGTGTCGCGGCACCAGTCGGGTCAGGGCGATGCGCCTACGCTGCACTGACAGGGCAGGTTTGAGGTAAAACAGACGTGAAGCAGTATGATGTTGTCATTGCGGGGGGAGCCATGACGGGTGCCAGCCTGGCCCTTGCACTGAATACCCTGAGTCAGGGTAATTTACGCATTGCCGTTGTTGAAGCGGTTTCTCCTGAACAGACAGGCCATCCCGGTTATGATGCCCGCAGTATTGCCATGTCCTTAGGCTCCGTCCGTTTGATGGAGCAACTCGGTCTCTGGTCATCTCTGGCGGATGACGCCACGGCCATCTCTCGTATTCATGTGTCTGATCGCGGTCATCCCGGCTTAGCCCGTATGTCAGCCAGTGAGTATGGTATCAGTGCGCTGGGCTATGTGATTGAGCTGGCTCAGGCAGGCTCAGTATTCCTCGAACAGCTGTCGAAAAGGGCGGCAATTGATTTGTTTTGTCCGGCCAGAATCCATACGCTGCATCGCGAACAGGGTGTGGTCAGCCTGCAGCTTTCTACCGGCGAATCCCTGCAGGCCAGCTTGCTGGTGGCGGCCGATGGCGGGGTGTCCGGCTGCTGCGCGCAACTGGGCATAGGCCATCAGAGCCTGGACTTTGAACAGGTCGCTGTGATTGCCAATGTCTCGACCGCTTTGTCTCATCAGGGCGAAGCCTTTGAACGATTCACCCCTTATGGTCCTCTGGCGTTGCTGCCGATGAGCCAGGGGCGAAGCTCGCTGGTATGGTGCATATCGCCGCAACAGCAGCAGGAAGTGATGGGATGGGACGACGAGACGTTTCTGGCGCAGTTACAGGCCGCCTTTGGCTGGCGCATGGGCAAGCTGATAAAAACCGGCCAGCGATTTGTGTATCCGTTGAGTCTGCGCCAGGCTGAGCGCCGGGTTTCTCATCGTTTTGCTGTGGTCGGCAATGCCGCTCAGACATTGCATCCGATAGCGGGGCAGGGGTTCAACCTGGGCTTGCGTGATGTCGTGACGCTGGCTGAGGAAGTGGTGGCCGGTTATCAGGCCGGTGAAGACCCGGGATCAACGGCGATACTGAGCCGCTTTCGGCAACGTCGCGAGCCAGACCAGACAGCCACGGTGGCGATGACAACCTGCCTGGTAAAACTGTTTGCAAATGAACACTGGCCTTTGGTTGCCGGACGTAATGCCGGCCTGATGGCGATGAGTGTAATGGATACAATTAAAGCGCCGCTGATGAAGCGGGCGATGGGACAGGTAGACAGATAATCATGATGCAAAGTGTGGATATAGCCATTATCGGTGGCGGTATGGTGGGGTTAACTCTGGCAGCGGCCCTGGCCGATACTGATCTTCGTATTGCTGTCATTGAAGGCCAGTTGCCTGACCCAGAACTGGCCCCGTTACCGGATGTCCGAGTCTCTGCATTGAGCCGTGCCAGTGAGCGGATTTTGCAGCGGGTCGGAGCCTGGCAAGGCATGGCGGAGCGCCGAATCAGCCCTTATCAGCAGATGGATGTCTGGGAGCAGGACAGCTTTGCCCATATCAGTTTTGATGCTGCCTCTCTGGCGCAGCCTGATCTTGGTCATATCGTCGAAAATCGCGTGATTCAGCTGGCACTGCTGGACCAAGTGAATGCTCAGCCCAATGTGACCATGATTGCCCCGGTGCGTTGCCAGCAACTGGCTTTTGGTGAGCGTGAAGCCTGGCTGACGCTGGACAACGGTCAGAGCCTGACGGCCAAGCTGGTGGTGGGGGCGGATGGCGCCAATTCATGGGTACGCAGGCAGATGGATATCCCGCTGACTCACTGGGATTATGGTCATCACGCCATTGTTGCCAACATTCGCTGTGCTGAGTCCCACACGCGCACCGCCAGGCAAATTTTTACCCCTGATGGACCACTGGCATTTCTGCCCTTGTCAGAACCGGATCTGTGCTCGATTGTCTGGTCTGTCTCGCCGCAGAAGGCGGAAGACTTGATGGCTCTGGATGCCGACAGCTTTAGCCATCAGTTGTCCGCGGCGTTTGATTGCCGGCTGGGGTTGTGCCGTCTGGAAGGCGAGCGTCAGGCTGTGCCGCTGAAAATGCGTTATGCCCGTGATTTTGTCCGTGAGCGTGTGGCGCTGATTGGCGATGCTGCGCATACGATTCATCCGCTGGCAGGGCAAGGGGTGAATCTGGGGTTGCTGGATGCTGCCTGCCTGGCGGAGACTGTGAGCCAGCTGTGGCGTCAGGACAAGGACATAGGGGCCCGCCAGCATCTGCGTTATTTTGAGCGCTGGCGAAAAGCGGAAGCGGCGAAAATGATTGCGGCTATGCAAGCGTTCCGGGAACTGTTTGAAGGCAGTCATCCGGCGAAAAAGCTGATCCGTGATGTGGGACTGTTGCTGGTCAACCATGCGCCTGGGGTCAAAGATCAGTTTATGCGCCGGGCCCTGGGACTGAGCGGAGAACTGCCTGCGTTAGCCAGGGTTGAGTAAGGTTCTTTTAACTGAATGCTAATTCTGAAAAGCCGTCTCGCTAAGAGGCGGTTTTTTTTTGTGAGTCCATTTGCTTTCAATCTGTTTTTTTTCTCCTAAAGTAATAACAGTTAGGCAAGACGAAGCCTTTGTAAGGGAAGGTTAGACCTCTTTTTGTGAACATATCGGCGTCGCCGTTTTGGTAAGGATCTACTTATGGCTCATATTCCTTCTGAATTGAAATTCACTAATACTCATGAATGGGTACGTCCCGAAGGGGACGGTATCTATACTGTCGGCATCACAGATCACGCGCAGCAAATGCTGGGGGATATGGTGTTTGTTGATTTACCGGAAGTGGAAAGAGTCACTGAGGCCGGCGAAGAGTTTGCGGTGGCGGAATCGGTTAAAGCGGCGTCGGATGTGTATGCACCCATATCCGGGGTTGTGGTGGCTATCAATGAAGACCTCGAATTGTCTCCTGAGCTGGTGAATAACGATCCGTACGGAGATGGCTGGCTGATTCAGATAAAAGCCGATGATGAAGGTGAGCTGGATGAATTGCTGGATGCCGAAGGGTACCAGGAATTTACTACTGAAGAAGACTGATATCAGCCAAACATAATAATCAGGCCGGTGACTGACCGGCCTGACATATGGCTATCAGGCCGCTTCTTTGAGCCGGCGGATTTCCATATTCACTTCTTTCACGGTTTTGAAATGACGCTGTTCTGCTTTCACGGGCAGTTTGAGCAACCCATTGTCAAATTCATACCCGCCACGACCGTCAATGTACAAGCGGCCACTGAATAGCCTGCTGACGTGTTTGGCTACCAGTTTCGGTAAATACTGTTTAAACATGCGCATAATGATGAGCAACCTTGCCTTATTTCTATTGTTGTTGTGTTTATTTCGCGGCCATTATAGATAATTGACTATGAAATATTTGTGATACTCTCAGCATAATGTTTATGTAAAATGATGGCTTGGTGTAATTAATTTTTACAGATTTGTCATTGTGCAGAGTATTATTCTGAATTGCTGTGTGAATACTCAGTTAAAACCGGACGGTTTTTCCGGGCGTGAAACGCAGGGGATGCTGATTTTTATTGTTTTTTATCAGTGGTTTATTGTGTTCTTGCCTGTCTTGGTTGGATAACAGTTACAGTATTTGCTGTAGGAATGTGTTGGTGTTTTTTTGTACATAAACATGAGGCGAAGACAGCAAAAAAGTATTTTCTGCTGACCAGTGCAACTGCTCTGATCTGTGCGTTAAATTGCGAAAAGGGTGAATGGTTACGCAAAAAATGGAAGCGAGGCCCGGTTTTGGCTAGCGACAGATATCGCCATAGATTGGTTCGCACAGCTGAACAAGATCGTTCATCGCCAGCTCAATTCCCGCCATGCGATCACCACTGCTGATATTGACTGTCTGATAGTGAGAGAGTGACAGGTCAAAAACCACAGGCAGCGGCTGCCTGAGCCCGACAGGGGCAACCGTGCCGATAGTCAGGCCGGTGACTTCTTCAACGTCTTGGGCGTCTGCACACGTCATCCGGCGGCAGCCAAATAAGGTGCGGACTTTTTTAGGATCAACCTGTCTGGTGCCGGGCACACACGCCAGAACGTGCAACCCGCCCATATCCCGCAGCAAAATCGATTTGACCATCCGATGGGGCTCTACACCCCGCGCTTCAGCCGCTTCTTGTATGGTGCGGGCAGGCTTGTTATGAGGGAGCAGCAGGAAGTTAACCCCTTCCTGCTGCAGATAACGCGTGATGGGAGTATCCAGCATTACGCCTCTTCATCCAGCGAATACGGCAATGGCAGCTGTTGCCACTGGTTTTCAGGCTCGGCAGCCAGACGAAAAGCCGTATTTTCCTCCAGATCATTGGGCAGTACCACCAAGGCCAGGGACTGTTGATCACTGAACTGATAACCGGCAATGATTGTGCCGCCTTTGCGCCAGTTGTCACCGACACTGCGCTCCAGCACATCGCCGGCTTTCGGGCAGTTTTCGGCCTGGCCAGAGACAATGTACATGGCCCGTTTGTTGATGCCGCGCCATTTGGCCCTGGCGACCGTTTCCTGACCGGTATAGCAGCCTTTTTTGAAGCTGATGCCGTTAAGCGCCTGCAAGTTCATGGATTGAGGAATGAATTCCAGCTCGGTTTCGGTATCAATACGGGGCAGGGCCTGGCGAATATCGTACAGATCCCAGAGCGAGTCGTCTGACAACACGGCCTTGGCGGCAATTTTTTCGGCGATCTCGCCGGCGGCGGCGCTATCCACTGCCAGCAGCCAGCGCTGCGCATCAATTTTCACCGCGGTACCTTTGTCAAATGCCCGTACCTCTCCCTCACCACCCACTACACTGTCTATGGTGGCTTGTGCCTGCTCACCAGTCAGGCCCAGTAAGACGTCGGTACTGGCTTCTATAGCGGTTTTTGAAAAGATGGCGTACTTTTTCAGCTCCGGCAATTGGGTGTCCATGACGCTTTTACGCTGCAGCCAGCCCAGGCCGTCCCTGTGATGAAAAAGGCGGAAGATGGTGCGCATCTTACCTTTGGCGTCACAGTGCGCGCCAAGTGTTGACTGCCGGGCAGCCAGAGAGACCACATCGCAGGTGACTTGTCCCTGCAGATAGGAAATGCTGTCCTGACCAACCAGAGTCACCAGTCCCCAATGGGTGAGATTTACCAGGGCAAGTGATGGCAGAGGAGCGTCAGCGGAAAGTGGAAGTGTGTCGAATTGCAAAGTATCTGACCAGGTGCTCATAGTCGAATCCGTCGTTGGTAAGGAAAGCTGGCTTCAGCTTTCAGAAAAGCTTCGAATAAGCGCTATGTTATCGCTCTGGCTGAGCTTTGTCAGCCTGCAAGCAAAAGTACCTGAGTTTTTGTGTCAGGTATTATCACGACCAGCTCTCATTTTGTTGTGCCATATGTGACTGCAGATAGTCGGCAGGAAAACTGGCTGGTAGTATTGCCGCAGAATGAACACCACCAGGAGTTGAGGTTGGAAATGATAGGTGCAGACGATAAAGCACGAATTAGATGGGCCTGCCGTCGTGGCATGCTGGAGCTGGACGTCATTATCATGCCGTTCTTTGAAGAGTGCTTTGATGATTTAAACCCGCAGGATCGCCAGGATTTTGTGTCTTTACTGACATGTGATGATCCGGACCTGTTCAACTGGCTGATGGAGCACGGACGCAGCACTAACCCTGCGCATGCTGCAATGGTGGACAAGATTGTTGCCCACAACAAGAGCAAGCTTCGCTAACCTTACGCTTTACCCTTCTTCTATCTTGCTTGCCGCTTTAACCGGAGCATATCTGGCAGTGGCAAGCCTGTTGTCTTTCCTGATGCTTGCTGATGTTCTGCCCTTACCGTTATGGTGGCTGTTGTGTGAATGGCTGTGGGGCGAGTATCTTTGCGCCAGAATCCAGCTCGCCTCCCTGCATGGCGCGCTGATTTTATTTGATGACCGGCAAATTGAATGGCAGCACTGCCGCTGGCAATTGTTCCATACCCGTGTGCTGACCTCCCGGTTACTGGTTATTGAGTTGCAACGCGCCCACCAGCATTACTGGCTTGCCGTCAGCCGGGATGCCTGTTCTGACAAAGATTTTCGTCTGCTGAGCCTTTTCTGCCGTACCTGCTGACGGCAAGGGTTGAGCCTGCTGGCTTTATCGCCGGCTTCTGGAAGCAATGTCATTCTTATCCTGCCCGTTATCACAATATTGCGATCATAAAACAGAACAGAGTAAAACTCTGAATCATAGTTGATGTAATTGATTGCCTGGAAACTTATAATGCCTTCTTGGTGTTTAACTGTATAAAACGCCAACATTTTATACTTTTAAGGAATTTTGTGTAATGAAAGTCAGGCATAAGCTGCTAGGGCTGGCAGGATTAAGTGTCACAGCGATATTTTTGTTGTTTGGAATAAATAGTTATACCAATCAAAAGCTTGTGAATATAGAAGTGGCTGGCAGCCAGCTTGATCAACTGGAAGTGACATTGCTTAACCTCAGGCGTAATGAAAAAGATTTTCTGGCACGTATGGATGTTAAGTACCTGCAGACCTTCAATGACAATTACGGCAAATTTCAGGCGCAATTAGTACGGCTGCAGCAAGATGTGGCTGCGTTGTCGATTGATCTGCCGCAAGTGACAGCTCTGCAAGGCCAGATACATGATTATCATGCCGGTATGCAGGCTATGGTCTCAGGCTACCAGACTCTGGGACTGACACCATCACAAGGGATTTACCAGTCACTGTATCAAAGCGGTGAACAGCTAATGACATTGGCAGCTGAAAGCACGCAGACATTGGATCTGTATCGCTTGATACTGACGGCAAAGTTATTTGCAGCGACCGATGACAAAGCTTTGCTGGCAGACTATCAGGCGTTTGTCGCGCAATACGGTGAGCAGCTGGATACGCAGTTTGGCCAAAATTACCGCGAATTTAATCAGAGATTCAACCAGCTGGTGGCGCAGAAAACCCGAATTGGCCTGAGCCATAAAGATGGGTTGAGAGGGCAGATCCGCACCTTGTCTCATCAGGTTGAGGCCGAATTTGGCCAAATGCAGCAGCAGATAGACAAAGAAGCGGACCAGGTTAAGGTTTCAGTCAGCCGGCTGACCTGGCTTTTTGTCGCTGTCATCATTGCAGGACTGATCGCGCTGTCATGGAAAATCAGCGCCTCTATTCTGGCCCCGGTTGAGCGTTTGAGCCACTTAATGAACCGTATCGCCACCAGTCATGATCTCACCCTGCATGCCGATACCTCAGGTAAAGACGAGCTTGCCGCGATGGGGACGCACTTTAACTATCTGCTGAGCAGTTTGCGCAAGCTGGTGGGGGATGTGCAGTCCGCCGTGTCGGAACTCGGTGCAGCTTCTTCCCAGCTTCAGCGCCGCAGCCAGGACGCGGAGCAGGCACTGGCGGCCCAACTGCTGGACAGCGATTCTGTGGCGGCGGCCAGTACAGAAATGCAAGCGACCATCAGCGAAGTGGCTCATATTACCCATGAAGCGGCTTCACAGACGGGCCGCAGCCATGATCAAGCCACACAAGGGTTATCGGAAGTTGTCGAAACGCGTGCACGGATTGATCAGCTGTCCGCAGGGCTGGCTCAGAGCAGCCAGGAAGTGTCCAGTCTTTCCGGTTTGTCAGACAGTATCGGCTCTGTGGTTGTAGTGATTAAAAACATTGCTGAGCAAACCAATCTGCTGGCTTTGAATGCTGCCATCGAGGCCGCCCGGGCCGGTGAACAGGGTCGGGGATTTGCGGTCGTGGCCGATGAGGTACGCTCTCTGGCCATGCGCACCCAACAGTCAACGCAAGAAATCACCAGCATTATCAGCTCACTGCAGCAGCAGACGGAACAAGTGGTCAGCCATATTGAGCACTGTCGGGTGCAAGGGGATGACAGTGTGGCCCAGGCGCAAAGTGCGGAGGCAAAGATCCGAACCGTGATTGCCGATATGCAGCGGATACTGGATTCCAGCACCCAAATCGCTGCGGCGGTGGAGCAGCAGAGCCAGGTGTCTGAAGATATTGGAGCGCGGGTAGTGTCGATTCGCGATGTCACCAATAGCAATGTGGTGGTGGTGCAGGAAAATGCGCAGGCAGCCCACTCTGTTTCCGTGCAGGCCCACACCTTATCGCAGGCGATCAAAGCCTACAAAGTATGAGCTGACCGCTGAGGTAGGAAGACATCACTGGCATTACTGACGGGAGCCCGGGTGGCTCCCGTTGCTATTGTTTTTATTGCGGATTACGCGGATCCAGTATGGTGGGTGACAGCGTCTCCAGCATATCCGGATAATCCAGAGTGTAATGCAGCCCCCGGCTTTCTTTTCGCTCCAGCGCACAGCGCACCATCAGTTCGGCGACCTGCAGCAGGTTCCGCAGCTCCAGCAGGTTGTTGGATACCCTGAAGTTACTGTAGTACTCATCAATTTCCTGCTTCAGCAGCTGGATCCGGCGCATGGCCCGCTCCAGGCGTTTGGTGGTGCGCACTATGCCGACATAGTCCCACATGAACAGACGCAATTCATGCCAGTTGTGCTGGATGACAACTTCCTCATCTGAATTGGAGACTTTACTTTCATCCCACAGCGGGATGGATGACGGCAAGCTCACCTCATTGAGGTGCTGACTGATGTGCTCAGCGGCCGACCAGGCATACACCACGCACTCCAGCAGCGAGTTGGACGCCATGCGGTTGGCGCCGTGCAGGCCGGTGTAGCTGACTTCGCCAATGGCATATAAGCCGTTCAGGTCCGTTTGTCCCTGCCGGTCGACCATGACTCCGCCGCAGGTATAGTGGGCGGCCGGGACGACGGGAATGGCATCTTTGGTAATGTCGATACCATAGCCGAGCAGTTTCTCGTAGATGGTCGGAAAATGCTTGGTCACAAAATCAGCGGGTTTATGGCTGATATCCAGATACATGCAGTCTGCACCCAGTCGCTTCATCTCATAGTCGATTGCGCGGGCAACGACGTCCCGCGGGGCCAGCTCGGCACGCTCGTCAAACTCTTGCATAAAGCGGGAGCCGTCCGGACGGCGCAGATACGCCCCTTCGCCGCGCAGGGCTTCGGTCAGCAGGAAATTACGCGCTTCTGGATGGAAAAGGCAGGTGGGATGAAACTGATTGAATTCCAGATTAGCGACACGGCAGCCCGCCCGCCAGGCCATGGCGATACCATCACCGGATGAGACATCCGGGTTCGAGGTATACTGATACACCTTAGAAGCACCGCCGGTGGCCAGTACCACGAATTTGGCCCGCACGGTTTCGACAGACTCACGCTGGCGGTTCCAGATGTAAGCGCCGAGCACCCGGTTGGGCGCATCGGTCTCACCTATTTTATGGCTGGTGATCAGATCCAGCGCATTATGGCGCTCCAGCACTTCAATATTCGGGTGGTTGTGAACATTGTCCTGCAGCGACATCTGCATGGCCATGCCCGTCGCATCTGCCGCGTGCAGAATCCGGCGGTGACTGTGACCGCCTTCGCGTGTCAGGTGGTAGCGAGGATGATCGTCGGTGCTGTTGTCTTCCTGATCAAAGGGCACCCCGGCGTCTATCAGCCATTGCACGCAATCGCGGGCATTTTCAGCAATGAAGCGAACCACTTCTTCATCACAAAGGTGGGCACCGGCAATCTGAGTATCTTCAACATGAGAGTCCACGCTGTCTGTTTCATCAAAAACAGCAGCGATACCGCCCTGAGCATAGTAAGTCGCCCCTTCACTCCGCGGGCCTTTACTCAGGACGAGCACTTTACACATCGGAGCCAGACGCAAGGCCAGAGAGAGGCCTGCGGCGCCGCTACCGATGACCAGGACGTCACAACTGTGTTCTCGGTTCTCGTTCATATTGATCTCATATCCCTGTGGTAAGCTCGCCATATTACCAAAAAACCCTTTATGTGGGGCTTTTTTGATCTGTAAAGCTAGGTAAGGCAAATTGCCCCTGGCGGCGTACATCTGCCAGAATGAATGGCAGTTGCGCCCGGGCGAATGTGCCAGTAAGGTGTGCGGGAACTTTGCGCTTTTTTTGGGGTCAGTAATTCTTTAGGCTTCTATGTCCATAGAATATAAATAGTTCTGAACACAGGATGGGTAAATTGGCTGCATCCGGTACGGTTCAGAGCAGAGATGACCTTGTCACAGACAGAGGAGTACACGCTCGAATGAGCGAGCAGTTAACTGACCAGGCACTGATTGAGCGAGTACAACGAGGGGACAAGCAAGCCTTTAATTTACTGGTCGTCAAGTACCAGAACAAGGTTTGCAACCTGATTGCCCGTTATGTTGGCAATTCCGGTGATGTGCCGGATGTGGCGCAGGAAGCCTTTATCAAAGCTTACCGTGCGCTACCGTCTTTTCGTGGGGAAAGTGCATTTTATACTTGGCTATATCGCATAGCTGTGAACACAGCAAAAAATTACTTGGTGGCTCAGGGGCGCCGTCCGCCTGCAACAGACGTGGATGCGGAAGATGCCGAGTACTATGAAAATGGCAGTGCATTAAAAGAAATTTCGAACCCTGAGAACCAAATGTTGTCAGATGAATTGAAGCGGGTGGTATTCAGTACCATAGAAAGCCTCCCGGATGATTTGAAAACCGCAATTACGCTTCGCGAACTTGAAGGATTGAGTTACGAGGAAATTGCGGAAGTCATGGGCTGTCCGGTGGGTACGGTACGTTCCCGTATTTTCCGGGCTCGGGAGGCGGTAGAAAAACGTATTGCCCCCCTAATGCAGCGCTAATATTTGGGCCAAACGGTGACAAAGATGGCTGATAAAGAAAAGATTTCGGCTTTGCTTGATGGCGAAGACGTTGATCAAAGTATCATAAACCAGCTTCTGGTGGATGATAATGCAAAGCAAAGCTGGCAAGCTTATCAATTGATGAGCGATGTGATGCACGGTGAAGCGCCGGGGCACCCCAAGTGGGATATCGCCGGCAATGTGGCGATGGCGCTCGACAATGAACCCGCGCACAGCCTTGCTGACGCAGACAGTGTCGCAGCGTCGGCGAATGTGGTGTCTCTGCCGCATGTGGAGCAACCAACGCCTCATCAGGCACGTCGTACTATGCCGGCCTGGCTGACACAATTTGGTCAGGTGGCATTAGCTGCCTGTGTTTCTTTGGCAGTGATTGTCGGCGTACAACAATATAACGGTGGTGAAGAGGCTGGGTTAGCGAGTGATGCTAATACTCAGGTGCCTGTTTTACAGACCATTCCTTTTGCCGGAACTGCTGAACCAGTCAGCCTGACGCGGGATTCTGTTCGTACCCGGACTGAATCGCCAAGCGAAGCACAACTGATGGAACAAAGACGTCGCATTAATGCGATGTTGCAGGACTATGAGTTGCAACTGCGCCTGAATGCGGAAGACGGCAGTCTGGATAGAACCCTGTTGGAATCACACTGATTCGTGGCGGTGATATGAAGAAAATTCTGGTCGGTGCTCTGACACTGGTCAGCTTGGCTATGCCTTGGCAAGCCTCTGCGGAAGAAGACGCTATGACTTCTGCAGAGGCTTTGTTGCATCAAATGGATCAGGCAACCAGGCAGTTGAGCTATGAGGTGTCTTACATCCTCATCAAGAAAAACAGTATTGAACCCTTACGTTATCGCCATGCAGTAGAGGATGGCGAGACATTTGCACACCTGGTGTACCTCAGCGGCCCGCCGCGTGAGGTTATTCAGCGTGGCAAAGAAGTCAGTTACTTTGAGCCTGGACTGGACCCGTTTACCATCGACAGCAATCGCATGGTGGCCCCTTTGCCGCCGATTATGCGTACCAATGTCGCAGAGCTGGCCCAGTTTTATGACTTCATCCCCATGGGACGATCCCGTGAGGCGGGAACCGCCTGTGATGTGGTACGTATCGCGCCCAAAGACGGTGCCCGCTATTCCTACCTGTTGTGGATGGACACCCGTTCTCATTTAGTCTTGCGGGCAGATTTGCTGGATCGGGATGGTGAGCCTTTAGAGCAGTACCGCGCAGTGTCTTTTGTGGTGAATGACAAAGTGGCCGATATTCTGGAAAGCCTGAAATCAGTGAAACTGCCGGAAGTGGTGCAGTTACCGCCACAGCCACAGGTGGACTTGTCCTGGCAGGTCGACTGGCTGCCGCTGGGCTTTGAAAGTATTTCACATAACCGGCACCGCCTGATGCTTACCGAGCGCCCGGTGGAAAGCCAGATGTACACGGACGGCCTGTTCAGTTTCTCTATTTATGTCTCGGCAGCCGATGGCTTCAGTGTGCGGGAGCAACTGGTTCGCCAGGGACGCCGTACGCTGCACAGCCAGTTACTGAAAGACAAAGAGATCACTGTTGTCGGTGATATACCGCCGGCAACGGCACGCCGGGTGGCTGAGTCGGTCTCTTTTCAGGGAGCCAGCCAGCCATGATGCATTCACTGGCCACAGTGGTGGCCGTTGATAAAAAGCAGATCACCGTCAGTTGCCAGCAGCAAACCAGCTGCGGATCCTGTGCCTCGCAAAACAGCTGTGGCACAGGCGTGGTCAGCAAAGTCCTGCCTGGTCGCCAGCATCAGCTGACGTTATCGACGACCCATATTAATGATCCTATTCACATCGGTCAGCTGGTCGAAATCGGCTTATCTGAACGCAGCGTGCTGCAATCTGCGCTGCTGGTTTACGTACTGCCGCTAGTGTGCCTGCTGTTGGGGACCTTGCTCGGCCAGTGGTGGTTTGTTGAGCTGGCTGGCGGGGGCGAAGGGGGCGTGATTGCCTGTGCCCTTGCCGGTGGCGCGATAGGACTGCTGATGGCGCGATATCACGCCAGAAGATTATCGGCCCTGGGGGATTATCAACCCAGCCTGATTCGGGTGCTCGGAAAGCCTGTCGCGGAGGGGCTGGAAACAAATGCGCTATCGAAAGATAGCAGCAGCCGTTGAAATTCGGTAGAATCTGCCAACTTGATCGTAAGATCCCATTCATTTTTTAATCACGAGTTAGTCACGCCAATTCATGAAGCACATTCGTAACTTTTCGATTATTGCACATATCGACCACGGTAAGTCGACGTTATCTGACCGCTTGATTCAAGTCTGCGGTGGCCTTTCCGATCGTGAAATGGCTGCGCAAGTGCTTGATTCAATGGATCTGGAGCGTGAACGTGGCATCACCATCAAGGCCCAGAGCGTGACGCTCAATTACACGGCAAAAGATGGTGAAACCTATCAACTGAACTTTATCGACACACCGGGACACGTAGACTTTTCCTATGAAGTCTCCCGTTCGCTGGCGGCCTGTGAAGGTGCGCTGCTGGTGGTCGATGCCGGTCAGGGTGTGGAAGCCCAGACACTGGCTAACTGTTATACCGCGATTGAAATGGATCTGGAAGTTGTGCCGATCCTGAACAAAATCGATCTGCCAGCGGCTGATCCTGAGCGTGTCGCGGAAGAAATTGAAGAAATCGTCGGCATCGACGCGATAGAAGCCACCCGTTGCTCAGCCAAAACTGGTCTGGGCGTTGACGAGGTGCTGGAAAATATCGTGCGTTCGATTCCTGCGCCGGAAGGCGACCCGGATGCGCCGCCTCAGGCGCTGATCATCGACTCCTGGTTCGATAACTACCTTGGTGTTGTTTCTCTGGTCCGCATTAAAAACGGCGCCCTGAAGAAGAACGATAAGATCAAGGTCATGAGCACAGGACAGAGCTGGAACGTGGACCGTATCGGTATCTTTACCCCGAAACAGGTGGATAAAGACATACTGAGAACGGGCGAAGTGGGCTGGGTGGTCTGCGGTATTAAAGATATCCTGGGCGCGCCGGTGGGCGATACCCTGACACTGGCGAAGAACGGCTGTGAAAAGGCGCTGCCAGGCTTTAAGAAAGTGAAACCTCAGGTGTATGCAGGCCTGTTCCCGGTATCGTCTGACGATTATGAGAACTTCCGTGATGCACTGGGCAAACTGAGCCTGAATGATGCTTCACTGTTCTACGAACCGGAAAGCTCTGCCGCTCTGGGCTTTGGCTTCCGCTGTGGTTTCCTTGGCATGTTGCACATGGAAATCATTCAGGAGCGTCTGGAGCGTGAATACGATCTGGATCTGATCACCACAGCACCGACTGTAGTGTATGAGGTGAAGAAAAGTAACGGCGACATGCTGTATGTTGACAGCCCGGCCAAACTGCCGCCTATCAATGATATTGAAGTCATTGGTGAGCCGATTGCCCGCTGTAACATTCTGGTGCCAAGCGAATACCTGGGTAACGTGATTACACTGTGTGTTGAAAAACGCGGCTCTCAGGTCGACATGGTTTACCACGGTAATCAGGTTGCGCTGACTTATGACATTCCGATGTCAGAAGTGGTACTGGATTTCTTCGACCGTCTGAAGTCAACATCGCGCGGCTATGCGTCTCTGGATTACGGCTTCCAGCGTTACCAGGAATCCGACATGGTTCGGGTCGATATCCTGTTAAACGGCGATCGTGTTGATGCACTGGCTATTATTACCCATAAAGACCATGCGCAATCGCGTGGTCGTGATGTGGTCGAGAAAATGAGGGAGTTCATTCCCCGCCAGATGTTTGATATCGCGATTCAGGCAGCGATCGGTAACCACATTATCGCTCGCTCGACCGTGAAACAGTTACGCAAAAACGTTATCGCCAAGTGTTATGGTGGTGACGTGAGCCGTAAGAAAAAACTGCTGCAGAAGCAGAAAGAAGGTAAAAAGCGCATGAAGCAGATCGGCAATGTCGAACTGCCGCAGGAAGCCTTCCTCGCCATACTGCATGTAGGTAAAGACAAATAATTCGAGTCCGCCTTCCGCCGCATTATGCGGCGGAATGGTTAGGGTCTTCAGACCCTGAGAGACCATGAAAAATTCATCATAGGGACATTAGGAACAGCAATGGCAAATCTGTTTTCGTTAATTTTAGTGCTGGCAACCATAGTGACCGGGATTATCTGGGCACTGGACCGGTTCCTCTGGGCACCTAAGCGTCAGTTGAAAATCGACGCTGCGGCGGCCAATGCCGGTGGCCAGGTGGATGCTAAAACCTTAGAAGCCGTTGCGCCACAGCCTGGCTGGGTTGAATCGACCAGCTCTATGTTCCCTGTGATAGCGCTTATCATGGTGTTTCGCTCGTTTATATATGAGCCGTTCCAGATCCCATCCGGATCGATGATGCCGACATTGCTGGTTGGCGATTTCATCCTGGTTGAAAAATTTGCTTATGGTCTGCGCGATCCTGTATTTCGTCATAAACTGGTGGAAACCGGTGAACCTGAACGTGGAGACATTGCTGTCTTTAAATACCCGGTAAACCCTAATGTTGATTACATTAAACGCGTTGTGGGATTGCCGGGCGATTTGGTTCGTTATAGTGACAATAAGCAGATCTGTATTGCACCCAAAGGCACCACAGAATGTAAACCTGTCATGATGAGCCAGATGCACGATAGTGATTTCGTTCAGAACAGAACCCGGTTGATCCAGTTTACTGAGCAGCTTGGTGAGGCGAAACACGACATTCTGATCCATCCGCTAAGACCGAATCAGACGTTTGATTATCAACCGCGTCCCGGGCTGGCTGAATGGGTGGTGCCTGAAGGTCACTACTTTGTGATGGGTGACAATCGTGATAACAGTGCGGACAGCCGCTACTGGGGATTCGTGCCGGAAGCAAATCTGGTTGGCAAGGCGGTCGGGATCTGGATCAGCTTTGAATTTGAACGAAGTGCCGATAGTGTACTTCCCTCTTGGATTCCTACCGGTGTGCGCTTCAGCCGCATCGGAGGCATAGACTGATCGGGAAAAAATGACATCTCCTGTACAAAGACTCCAGCGTAAGCTGGGACACGAATTTAAGAACAGCGAATTACTGACCCTGGCGCTGACACACAGAAGCGCCAACGGGACGCACAACGAGCGTCTGGAGTTCCTGGGTGACTCTATCCTGAGCTTTGTGATTGCCGATGAGTTATATCATCGCTTCCCTAAAGTCGACGAAGGCGATATGAGCCGGATGCGCGCCACTCTGGTCCGGGGCAAAACGCTGGCTGAATTAGGCCGCGAATTCGAGCTGGGTGACCATCTGTTGCTGGGGCCGGGCGAACTGAAAAGCGGCGGTTATCGCCGCGATTCCATTCTGGCTGACTGTGTCGAAGCCATTATTGGGGCAATTTACCTCGACAGTGACATCGAATGTGTCCGCCATATCGTTTTGAGCTGGTACCAGAGTCGTCTGGACACCATACAACCCGGTATAAACCAGAAAGACCCGAAAACCCGTCTGCAGGAATGCCTTCAGGGGCGTCGATTGCCGCTTCCGGCATATACTGTAACTAAGGTACAGGGTGAAGCACACAATCAGGAATTCACTGTACAGTGCGACGTCTCGGGGCTGGATAACCCTGTGGTTGGTAAAGGCGGTAGTCGGCGCAAGGCTGAGCAGGCTGCGGCAGAACTGGCATTGAAGCAGTTAGAATCATGACAGATAAAACACATTGTGGCTTTATTGCCATCGTCGGCCGTCCGAATGTCGGTAAATCAACACTGCTGAACCGTCTGGTCGGGCAGAAGTTGTCGATCACCTCGCGTAAACCGCAGACTACCCGCCACCGTATCATGGGCGTGGATACCCGAGACGGTTACCAGGCTGTGTATGTGGATACCCCCGGGCTGCATATCGAGGAAAAGCGCACCATTAACCGCCTGATGAACCGTGCGGCCAGCAGCTCGCTGACCGATGTTGAGCTGGTGCTGTTTCTGGTGGACGGCACCATGTGGACGCCGGACGATGAAATGGTGCTCAACAAGCTGGCGAAAAGCGGTCTGCCTGTGGTGCTGCTGGTCAATAAAGTCGATAACGTCAAAATGAAGTACGATCTGTTCCCGCATATGCAGGAGCTGGCGAAAAAAATGGACTTCAAGGCTATCGTCCCCATTGCCGCCAAGCACGGTACCGGTATTGAAGATGTTGAAAAGATAGTCCGCGGTTGTTTGCCGGAAGGGGAGTATTACTTCCCGGAAGAGTACGTGACAGATCGCTCACAGCGTTTTATGGCCTCGGAAATCATCCGTGAAAAACTGATGCGTTTTACCGGCGAAGAGCTGCCGTATTCTGTGACCGTTGACATCGAACGTTTTGACTATAATCCGGAAACCGATGGCTTTGATATCAACGGTCTGATTCTGGTTGAGCGTAAAGGCCAGAAGAAGATGGTGATAGGCAAAGGTGGCGAGAAAATCAAAACCATTGGCCGCGAAGCCCGTCTCGACATGGAAGATCTGTTCGAGCGCAAGGTGTACCTTGAGCTGTGGGTGAAAGTGAAATCCGGTTGGGCAGATGACGAACGCGCCCTGCGTAGTCTTGGCTATATCGACGATCTTTAAGGACAGCGATGGAAGGGTTGCAGCGCTGTTTTGTTCTGCACTCTCGTCACTACAGTGAGACGAGCCTGATCCTGGACGTCTTCAGTGAAGAGTCCGGTCGGATCACCCTGATGGCTAAAGGTGCCCGCCGCAAGCGCTCCAATCTCAAAGGAGCGCTTCAGCCATTTACCCCCCTATTTATTAAATGGACTGGCCGAGGCAGTATGCCGGTTCTGACCCACGCCGAGCCTATCAGTATCGGGCTGCCCATGCGCAGCTATATCCTGTATTCCGCCTTGTATGTGAACGAGATTCTGGCTCGGGTACTGGAAGTTCAGACGCCTTATCCTGCCTTGTTTCTTGATTATCTCAATGTGCTGAGAGAGCTTGCTCAGGCGGACAATCCCGAACCCGCACTACGCCGCTTTGAACTGGCGCTGCTGGATCACTTGGGTTACGGTGTGGACTTTCTTCATTGTGCCGGCAGCGGGCTGCCGGTTGACGATGAAATGACGTATAACTACCGGGAGCAAAGAGGTTTTATTGCTTCTATGGTTGCCGGCCAGCTGACGTTTACCGGACGGCAACTGAAAGCCATTGCCGCCCGGCATTTTGAATCCCAGGATCAGCTCAGGGCAGCAAAGCGCTTTACACGCATGGCCCTGAAACCGTATCTTGGCAGCAAACCATTAAAAAGCAGGGAATTGTTTGTCCCTAGAGGAAGGAGTACCGCTACATGAAGAATATACTGCTCGGCGTCAATATCGACCACGTTGCGACTTTACGTAATGCCCGCGGCACCCGGTACCCGGATCCGGTGCATGCGGCAGAAGTGGCAGAACGCGCAGGCGCTGATGGTATTACCATTCATTTACGCGAAGATCGTCGTCATATTACTGACCGCGATGTCCGCATTCTGCGCGACACCATTCAGACGCGTATGAATCTGGAAATGGCCGTGACCGATGAGATGGTGCAGATAGCGCTGGATACCCAACCTGAGTTCGTCTGCCTGGTGCCGGAAAAACGAGAAGAGCTGACCACAGAAGGTGGCCTGGATGTGGTGGGGCAGCTGGACAAAGTGAAAGCGGCAACTGAAAAGCTGACCGCGGCAGGCATTCTGGTCTCTCTGTTCATTGATGCCGATCGCGCGCAAATCGATGCCGCGGTGGCCTGTGGTGCGCCTTATATCGAGCTGCATACCGGCCATTACGCCGATGCGGCATCGGAAACTGAGCAACAGGCCGAGCTGAAGAAAATTGCCGCTGCGGCCAGTTATGCCCATGATCAGGGTATCAAAGTCAATGCCGGCCACGGTCTGACCTATCACAATGTCAAACCGATTGCCGCCCTGCCGGAGATTTACGAGCTCAATATTGGTCATGCGATTATCGGCCGCGCCGTGTTTGACGGCCTGCATAAAGCCGTGGCAGACATGAAAGCTGTGATGCTGGAAGCGCGCTGGTAACATGGCCATCGTCGGATTGGGGACAGACATTGCTGAAATTGCCCGTGTCGAAAATGTACTCGCCCGTGCCGGCGAGACGTTTGCCCGGCGGGTACTGACACCTGAAGAGTTAACCATTTTCAGCCAGCATAAGCAGGCCGGCCGCTATCTGGCCAAGCGTTTTGCCGTGAAAGAAGCGGCCGCCAAAGCGCTGGGAACTGGCATAGCCTGCGGTGTTTCGTTTCAGGATTTTACCGTCACCAATAACGAACGCGGCAAGCCAGAATTGGCACTGGCCGGCAAAGCGGCCGAACTGGCCGCGCAGATGGCGGTCCGCCATATTCACCTGACCATTGCCGATGAAAAACACTATGCCGTGGCAACCGTGATCCTGGAGTCGGGCTGAAAGCGCAATCAGTCCGCCGGAGATAAAGAAAGGGAAACGTTGTTTCCCTTTTTTTGACGAAAAAACTCGAGGACTGAACAAGATTTGACGTAAGAGCCTCAAAGGTGGGGGCTGGTATTGGCATGTCACTCACCTGCCGGCTGCCCAAAGCATGAAGCCAAGCAGAAAGGAGCATCCTTTCTGCTTGATGGGGTTTACTGCCGGTAAGCCTGAGATGCTCTGACCACATTGTTCATTTCGTCGATTAATTCGAACAGTTCCGGTTCCAGCTCGGTGGCTGAACTCCCGGCTTTGAGCTGGGTTTCCAGGGTGTAGCAGAGGTTTTTCAGCCTTGGCACGCCACTGTAGGCGCAACTGCCATGCAGTTTGTGGATGGACGGCCACAGGTCAATGTTTTTGCCGTCCAGCACTTCATTGACCAGCATTTCCACTTCGGGCATAAAATCGAGCAGCATCTGCAGCATGTCCCGGGCCAGCCCTTCTTTGCCTGCGGCCTGTTTCAGTGCCAGATCCCAGTCCCAACTGACGTTATTGTTCACTGTATCTGGCTTAACGGATGGCGCTGTGGCAGCCACGGCAGGTGCTGAACTGTTGCTCTGGGGCTGCGGAATCCATTTGGCCAGCATCTGCTGCAAAATCTGTTCTTCAATGGGCTTGGTCAGGTAATCGTCCATACCGGCACGAAGCAAGCGTTCACGTTCGCCAGCCATTGCATGGGCTGTGACTGCGATGACGGGCGTATGGCTGTTCAGCGTGGTTTCATGAATCGCCTCACAGGCTCTGACGCCGTCCATCTCAGGCATCTGAATATCCATGAAGACTAAATCAAAGGCTTTCTGCTGGGCGTATTCCACGGCTTTACGGCCGCCGGTGGCGGTAATCACGGTTTCTACCCGTTCACTGAGCAGGGCAGCGATCAGTTTCAGGTTGGCCGGGTTGTCATCGACTGCCATAACGGTGAGCGGCAGCAGGGCATCGTTCGCGGCAGCCAGTGGCAGTGGTTCGGGCTCTTCCTGTTGATCTGTCTGGCCAATCAAGGCATCAAACAGTTTACGCCGGGCCAGCGGTTTACCCAGACAAGCCGTCACACCGGCACTGAGCAAGCGTTCCGACAAGGCCAGCTCTGTGGTGGGCAGGCACACCAGGACTTTATCGGCCAGTTGCTCGGCTTTAAAGACTTTATCCAGAATTGTTGCCAGCGGCGGCTGTTCGCCCGGTGACAGGCAGAGCAGGGCAAAGTCGTGATGTTCGACATCGTCCTCCGGCATGTCGGCCCGGTAGGTCACATCCAGTCCCGCCTGCAGCAGGCGTTGCTGCAGCACGTTGGCCGCCTGCAGATTGGGTTCGATCAGCAGCAGGTGGCGGTTTTTCAGCTCGCTGGTATCGATAGGCTGAGATACCGGCAGGTCAGTTTTGGTCAGTTTGAGGGTGAACCAGAAGGTGGAACCCTGGTGCAGGCGACTGGTCAGGCTGATCTCGCCGCCCATCTGAGTAACCAGTTTCTGGGTGATCACCAGCCCCAGCCCGGTTCCGCCATAGCGGCGTGAAATGCTGGCATCAGCCTGGCTGAAGGCCTGGAATAATTGCGCTTGCTGGCGCTCTGAAATCCCAATCCCGGTATCGCGGACCATGAATTGCAATTCGAGGCTCTCATCGCGATCGGCTTTGAGCTCCACGGCTATGTCTATGTTGCCGCGCTCGGTAAATTTCACTGAGTTACCGATCAGATTAGTCAGCACTTGCTGAATACGCAGCGGGTCACCAATCAGGCCGGTTGGGATGCGCTGATCAACCCGCAGAGTCAGTTCCAGGCCTTTCTCATGGGCGCTGGGTGCCAGCAGGCGCATGACTTCATCCAGCGAGTCGGTGAAGTCGAACGGAATGTTTTCCAGCAGCAGCTTACCGGCTTCCAGTTTGGAAAAGTCCAGGATGTCATTGATGATGGTCAGCAGGTTGTTAGCGGATTTTTCTATCGTCAGCAGGTAATCGTGCTGGCTGGCACTGAGCCGGGTTTTGAGCATCTGGCGGGTAAAGCCAATGACGCCGTTCAGCGGTGTGCGCAGTTCGTGAGACATATTGGCCAGAAATTCGGATTTGACCCGGGCAGCTTCCTGAGCGCGTTTCTTGGCAATATCCAGCTCAACGTTCTGTATTTCCAGCTGCTCAAGGGTTTCACGCAGATCAGACGTGGCCTGATCGATGCTTTGCTGCATTTCGATATGGTAGTCAGACAGCGAAATGGCCATGGCATTGATACCGTTTTTCAGGTTATCCAGCTCACCCAGCAATTCACCTTCAATCCGGATATCGAGATGCCCGCGGCGAATTCTGTCCACAACACTGATCATGTGCGAGATCGGGCGGGTGACATCCCGCATCAGGCGATAGGCAAACAATCCCGACAGGATCAGGCCCAGCAGCAAGACCATCAGCGCAGTGAACACTTCCTGATACTGCTGCAGCCGCAGCGGGCTCATGTCCATTTCAATGGCGATGTAACCCAGCGCCCTGGCCTGAAACCCTGGGGCGGACAGGTTACTTTGCTGTGCTTCTGTCAGTATAGGGGCCCGCATGATCATGGTGCTGTCATTGATGATGATGTCAGGCAGGAAGGGGATCGGCTGATCATCGGGGAACATCAGTGCCTCAAAATTCCGGTGGAAATTTGAGGTCACAAACAGCTCATTATTGCCGTCAAATACCGCGATACTGCGTACAATATCGGAATGCTTGCGATGGGCATAACTGATGATGCGTCTGACCGCTTCACGGTTATGATCTGCCATGCCGTATTCGGTGGCAATCGCCAGCGGCTCTATGATGCTGGTGCCGGTTGCAATCAGCTGATGCTCCAGATCACGGTAGCGGCTCAATGTGAAAAATGCGCTCAATAGCAGGCCAATGATCAGGGTTGGTGCTAATGTCAGGGTGAAAACCCGGGCGCGAAGTCCGTATTTGGTCATGGTTACAAGAATTCGATTCTGTGGGAGAATTGCTGTCTATGCTGGTCACGCAAGCATGTTCCAGCCCTTAGCTTAATGAATCTTTACCGTAGCGACAATTGATGTCGATCCGGCGTTGTCCTGAAAAGGCGACAGAACACCGTGAGTTACAACATTATGGCACGCTTTTTTAAGCCGACTAAACGAATTGTCAGCGACACCAAACACAAAGAAGTGATGGTTTCACGTCTCGACCATCTGGGCTCTGGTATCGCCCATCTCGACCGCAAACCGGTTTTTATTCCGGGATTGCTGCCTGGCGAACGTGCGCTGGTGCAGCTCACTGACAATAAAAAACACTATGCCCGGGCGAAAGTCATCAAACGGCTGACTGACAGCCCTGAGCGCATTACACCTCAGTGTCCTGTTTATGACCAGTGTGGTGGGTGTAACTTGCAACATCTCTCTCATTCTGCCCAGGTATCGGCTAAGCGCCAGTCTCTGGGGGAGTTGATGGCGAAGTTTGCCTTGGGGGGAGAAAACGAGACGGCGACGGCATTAGTGCAGGACGAACCTGTGACCGGTGACCCGTGGCAGTACAGACGGAGCGCGCGTTTCAGCCTTAGGTTTGAATCCGGCAAAGGGCTGTGTTTTGGTTTTCGCCAGGAGCAGAGCAAAGAGATTGTTGATATTGAGCATTGTCCTGTACTGGCGGCTTCGCTGAATGCTCTGCTGCCGCCTTTGCGTGAATTACTGGCGCAATTGCAGGGTCGCCGGAACCTGGGGCACGTCGAGCTGGTCGAAGCCGATAATGGCCCTGTGGTCTTGATCCGACATCTCAAACCATTTTCTGACCCGGATATGACGAGCATTCAGCAATTTGCTGACAGTCATCATGTTATGCTTTTCCTGGCGCCGGAACCTGATGAAGTGACTCAGCTGGCCGGTGACACACCTTGCTATGCTGTGAACGGTTTGACGCTGCAGTTCTCGCCCAAAGATTTCATTCAGGTGAACCGGACGGTGAATGCCCGGATGATAGAGCAGGCACTGGACTGGCTGGATATTCAGCCGCAGGACAGAGTGCTGGATCTTTTCTGCGGCCTGGGTAATTTCAGTTTACCGCTGGCTCAGAAAGCGCAGCAAGTCGTCGGTGTCGAAGGGGTGGATGAGATGGTGCAGCGGGCCAGTGACAACGCGGCACGGAATCAGCTCGCGAATACGGCTTTTTATCAGGGTAATCTTGAGCAGGGGATTGAGTCGTTCAGCTGGGCCAGCAAAGGTTTCGACAAAGTATTGCTGGATCCGGCACGCGCGGGTGCTGCCGGGGTAATGAAAGAAGTGGCAGCGCTATCACCCAGCCGGATTTTATATGTCTCCTGCAATCCGTCCACGCTGGCGCGGGACAGTCAGGTACTGTTGCAACAGGGCTACCAGTTGCAACGGCTGGGAATGCTGGATATGTTTCCCCATACGGGGCACTTAGAATCTATGGCACTGTTTATCCGCACCTGATGCCAGGCTGAGCCTGCGAAGGCCGCCGGGAGTAACAGAAAAGCCATCCGTAATAACGCTATACAGGACAGAATCATGGTCGCAGTTCGCGGTGCGCATTTGAAGGAAAACGCTAAATTTGAGTTGGTACCCTGGGTAGAGAGTCTGCTGCAGGATGCTAAAACCTCGGACCGTCTGATCCAAACTTATCAGCGCTGTGAAGCGCATCTGGACAACAAGGAAGCGGCCGGCCAGTTATTGTGGCGTGGCCGGGAAATGGTTGAAATCCTGGTGATGCTCAGTATGGATACCGACACCCTGGTGGCGGCCCTGCTGTTCCCGCTTGTTGAAGGTGGCTTCTACAAGAGTGATGACATCAAAGAGGAATACGGCCAGACCATTCTGCAAATGGTCAAGGGCGTCAAGCAGATGGCGGCAATCAGCCAGTTGAATGCCATTAAAGAAGGCGCGGCGCAATCGGCACAGGTCGATAATATTCGCCGCATGCTGCTTTCTATGGTGGACGACTTCCGCTGCGTGGTGATCAAACTGGCCGAGCGTATCTGTAATCTGCGTGAAGTGAAGGACGAGCCGGATAATGTTCGTCGTGCCGCCGCGCGGGAGTGTTCCAATATCTATGCTCCGCTGGCAAACCGTCTAGGTATCGGTCAGCTTAAATGGGAAATCGAAGATTACGCGTTTCGCTACAAACACCCGGAGACTTATAAGCAGATCGCCAAACAGCTGTCTGAGCGTCGTATCGACCGGGAACACTACATCGACCATTTCGTGAAGGATCTGGATGAGTCGATGAAAGCCTCGAATATCAAGGCTGAGGTGCATGGACGCCCCAAGCATATCTACAGCATCTGGCGCAAAATGCAGAAAAAGAATCTCGCCTTTGATGAGCTGTTCGATGTGCGTGCGGTGCGTATTATCGCGGACCAGCTGCAGGACTGCTATGCGGCACTGGGGGTGGTGCATACCAAATACCGCCATCTGCCCAAAGAATTCGATGACTATGTAGCCAACCCTAAACCTAACGGTTATCAGTCGATCCACACTGTGGTGATCGGCCCGGAAGGCAAAACCATTGAGATCCAGATCCGCACCAAGCAGATGCACGAAGAGTCCGAGCTGGGGGTGGCCGCGCACTGGAAATACAAAGAATCCGGCACCTCTGCCGGCGCCCATTCTGCCTATGATGAGAAAATCAACTGGCTGCGTAAGCTGCTGGCCTGGCAGGAAGAAATGTCCGACTCCGGCGAAATGCTCGAAGAGCTGCGCAGTCAAGTCTTCGACGACAGGGTCTATGCCTTCACCCCGAAAGGGGATGTGGTCGATCTGCCCTTGAATGCCACCCCGCTCGATTTCGCCTACCACATTCACTCTGAGGTCGGCCACCGTTGTATCGGGGCCAAAGTGGAAGGGCGAATTGTGCCTTTCACTTATCACCTGCAAATGGGCGATCAGGTCGAAATCATCACCCAGAAAGAGCCGAATCCATCGCGTGACTGGCTGAATCCGAACCTGGGCTTTGTCAATTCCAGCCGGGCACGAGCCAAGGTGCATGCCTGGTTCCGCAAGCAAGACAGAGATAAAAACATCACGGCTGGGCGGGAAATTCTGGAGCAGGAGCTGCATAAAATCGGCGCCACCATGAAAGATGCCGAGTCCTACGCCCTGAAGCGCTTTAACGTGAACTCGACGGATGAGTTGTTCGCCGGTATCGGTAGCGGTGATCTGCGTATCAATCAGGTCATTAACCATATCAATGCGCTGGTGAATAAGCCCACGGCTGAAGAAGAAGATCAGCAGCTGTTGGAGCGTTTAACCGAGGCGGGCAGCAAGGCCAGCCAGAAAAAACCGCAGCGCGACGCCGTAGTGGTGGAAGGGGTGGATAACCTGATGACCCACCTGGCGCGTTGCTGCCAGCCCATTCCCGGCGATGACATAGTGGGCTTTGTGACACAGGGGCGGGGGATCTCGGTTCACCGCAGCGACTGTGAACAGCTGGAAGAACTGCGTCATGTCGCGCCGCAGCGGATCATTCATACTGTCTGGGGCGGCAGCTTTGCCGGGCGCTACACGCTGACCGTCAGGGTAACCGCTTCTGAGCGTAACGGCCTGATTAAAGATCTGACCAACACCATGCACAATGAAAAGGTCAAAGTGGCCGGGGTGAAAAGCCGGATCGATTTCAAAAAGCAGATGGCGATCATGGATTTTGATATTGAACTGACCGATCTCGACAGTCTGGGCAGACTGATCCTCCGCCTGGAGCAGGTGAAAGATGTCTTTGAAGCCAGACGACTGCACTGATCTCATCCTATCGACAGAACGGGCCCCGGCCCGTTTTCTGCCCAATGACAACGCTACACAGAGCACAGGAAAACCATTATGAGCGACAAGCCCATCAGCATCTTACTTTCCATCATGACGCAGCTGCGCGACCCGCAGCGGGGGTGCCCCTGGGATCTCAAACAGGATTTTGCCTCTATCGTGCCTCACACGCTGGAGGAAGCCTATGAAGTGGCAGATGCCATTGCCGAAGAGAACTGGGATGATGTGAAGGAGGAGTTGGGCGATCTGTTATTTCAGGTGATCTTCTACAGCCAGCTGGCGAAAGAAAAAAGCTTGTTTGATTTTGATGATGTGGTCGGCGCGATCAACCACAAACTGATTCGTCGCCATCCTCATGTTTTTGCAGATAAAGATTTCGCCGATGAAGCTGCGATACATGCGAACTGGGAAGCGGAAAAGGCCAAAGAGCGTGCAGAAAAAGGGCAGGATGACAGTATTCTGGCTAATATCCCTAAGGCAATGCCTGCGCTGAACCGGGCCGATAAAATCCAGAAACGTTGCGCCCGGTTGGGTTTTGACTGGCCAACACTGGGACCGGTGGTTGACAAAGTGCAGGAAGAAATCGACGAAGTGATGGAAGAAGCCCATCAGGCGGTACCCAATCAGGAACGTATCGAAGAGGAGATCGGCGATCTGCTGTTTGCTGTGGTGAACCTGAGCCGGCACCTGAAAGTGAAACCGGAAATGGCCTTGCACAAAGCCAACCGTAAGTTCGAACGCCGGTTTCGCGAAGTGGAGCGCTGTGTGCTGGAACAGGGCAAGCAGATTGACGCTTGTTCACTGGATGAGCTGGATGCCGAGTGGGAAAATGTTAAGCGCAAGGAAAAGTCTGTTTCAGCATCAAAGTGAGTACTAACCCGCAAGCGGACTTTCCATCAAGGATACCGGGCTTGATTTGGAACAAAAAGCGTCTGGGTTTACTGTGATAGTTTTCACGTTGTGGCAATAAAATGTGTCTGGTATACTAATTTCCCGTCCAGATACTTTTTATCCTCTACACCAATCTTCCAGGTTAAACATGACAACGAATTACATTTTTGTGACGGGCGGTGTTGTATCCTCCCTAGGTAAAGGTATTGCTGCAGCCTCACTGGCGGCCATCTTAGAGGCCCGTGGTCTGAAAGTGACCATGATGAAGCTAGACCCTTACATTAACGTTGATCCAGGCACTATGAGCCCGATTCAACACGGTGAAGTATTCGTTACGGAAGACGGTGCAGAGACCGACCTTGACCTTGGTCACTATGAGCGTTTTATCCGTACCAAGATGACCAAGCGCAACAACTTTACTGCTGGCCGTGTCTATGAAGACGTGCTGCGTAAAGAGCGTCGCGGTGACTATCTGGGTGCGACCATTCAGGTCATCCCTCATATTACTAACGCTATCAAAGAGCGTGTGATTGCCGGTGCAGAAGGCCACGACGTCGCTATCGTCGAAGTGGGCGGTACGGTCGGTGATATCGAGTCCCTGCCATTTATGGAAGCGATTCGCCAACTGGGCGTGCAGCTGGGCCGTGAGCGTGCGATGTTTATGCACCTGACTCTGGTGCCTTACCTGGCCGCGGCCGGTGAAGTGAAAACCAAGCCTACTCAGCACTCAGTCAAAGAACTGCTGTCTATCGGTATTCAGCCGGATGTGCTGATCTGCCGTTCTGACCGCATGATTCCGGCCAATGAGCGAGCCAAGATTGCCTTGTTCTGTAACGTGCCGGAAAAAGCCGTTATCTCAATGAAAGACGTTGACTCCATCTACAAGATCCCTCAGCTGATTAAGTCGCAGGGTCTGGATGAACTGGTGTGTCAGCGCTTTGGTATTACCGCCCCGGAAGCCGATCTGAGCGAGTGGGAGCGCGTTATCTATGAAGATGCCAATCCGACCGGTGAAGTGACTATCGGTATGGTGGGCAAATACACCGAACTGCCGGATGCGTATAAGTCAGTCAACGAAGCACTGAAGCATGCGGGTCTGAAAAACCGCTTGTCTGTGACCATCAAATACGTTGATTCACAGGATGTTGAATCAAAAGGCGTAGAAATGCTGGCAGGTCTGGATGCGATTCTGGTACCGGGCGGTTTTGGTGGTCGTGGTGTTGAAGGCAAGATCATGACAGCGCAATATGCGCGTGAAAACAACATCCCTTATCTGGGCATCTGCCTGGGTATGCAGGTGGCGCTGATCGAGTTCGCCCGAAATGTGGCGGGCATGAGCGGTGCTCACTCGACGGAATTTGACGCTAAATCACCGTATCCTGTGGTGGGCCTGATCACTGAATGGGTCGACAGCGAAGGTAACGTGGAAGAGCGCACGGAAGAGTCGGATCTGGGCGGTACTATGCGTCTGGGTTCTCAGCTGTGCCATCTGGAAGAGGGCAGCAAAGCCCGTGAAATGTACGGCAGTGCAACCATTCACGAGCGTCACCGTCACCGTTACGAAGTGAACAACAACCTGCTGCCTCAGCTGAAAGAAGCAGGCCTGAAAATCTCCGGCCTGTCTGCTGACAAGAAGCTGGTAGAGATTATCGAAGTGCCGAATCACCCTTGGTTTGTGGCCGCTCAGTTCCACCCTGAGTTCACCTCAACACCTCGCGATGGCCATCCTTTGTTTGAAGGATTCGTCAAAGCGGCTGGTCAGCACCAGCGTGGTGAGTTCGAAGAGAAATAAGTTACAAACAGCTGTTGCACATGGAGTGCGGCAGCTTTTTTTTCGCTTTTTTAAATCAAAATAAAGCAAGAGGAAACACTATGTCTAAGATCGTTAAAGTTTTGGGTCGTGAAATCATCGACTCACGCGGTAACCCGACAGTGGAAGCTGAAGTCCACCTGGAAGGTGGTTTTGTTGGTATGGCTGCGGCACCTTCTGGTGCATCAACGGGTTCCCGCGAAGCTCTGGAGCTGCGTGACGGCGACAAATCTCGTTTCCTTGGCAAAGGTGTACTGAAAGCCGTTGAAGCGGTTAACGGTCCTATTGCTCAGGCACTGGTTGGTAAAGACGCGAAAAGCCAAGCGGACATCGACCAAATCATGATCGACCTGGACGGCACTGAAAACAAATCTAAGTTTGGTGCTAACGCTATCCTGGCTGTCTCTCTGGCGAACGCAAAAGCGGCCGCGGCTGCAAAAGGCATGCCTCTGTACGAGCACATTGCAGAACTGAACGGCACTCCGGGCCAGTTCTCTATGCCTCTGCCAATGATGAACATCATCAACGGTGGTGAGCACGCTGATAACAACGTCGACATCCAGGAATTCATGATCCAGCCAGTCGGTGCTAAAACACTGAAAGAAGGTCTGCGTATCGGTGCTGAAGTGTTCCACAACCTGGCCAAAGTACTGAAAGCCAAAGGTCTGAGCACAGCCGTTGGTGATGAAGGCGGTTTCGCACCAAACCTGGAATCTAACGCTGCGGCACTGGCTGCTATCAAAGAAGCGGTTGAAGCGGCAGGTTATGTACTGGGTAAAGACGTCACGCTGGCGATGGACTGTGCGGCTTCTGAGTTCTATGACAAAGAAGCTGGCAACTACAACATGAAAGGCGAAGGCAAAATCTTCACATCTGAAGAGTTTAACTTCTACCTGCAGGATCTGGCGAACCAGTACCCAATCGTGTCTATCGAAGACGGTCTGGACGAGTCTGACTGGGATGGCTTCAAGCACCAGACAGAACTGCTGGGCGATAAACTGCAACTGGTGGGTGACGATCTGTTCGTGACTAACACCAAGATCCTGAAAGAAGGTATCGACAAAGGTATCGCGAACTCTATCCTGATCAAGTTCAACCAGATCGGTTCTCTGACTGAAACGCTGGCTGCTATCAAGATGGCGAAAGATGCCGGTTACACCGCTGTTATCTCTCACCGTTCCGGTGAAACTGAAGATGCAACGATTGCTGATCTGGCAGTGGGTACCGCAGCAGGTCAAATCAAGACAGGTTCTATGAGCCGTTCTGACCGTGTTGCTAAGTACAACCAGCTGATCCGTATCGAGGAAGCGCTGGGCGAGAAAGCACCGTATAACGGTCTGAAAGAAGTGAAAGGTCAGGCATAAGTCTGAAGCTTCACTTTTGTCACTTTGAGTGACCCCGGATGATAAGCCGCTCAACAGAGCGGCTTTTTTCTGTCCGAATGGCGGGTCCGGAACTGGTCACATACGGCGCTTTATGGGATTATTACCGCCTTAGAGGCTGATGAGATAGCCTGTCGACTTGTGTTAATCACCCAAGAATGAGGCTTGCATGCGTGTATTCAGTGCAGTGTTACTGCTGGTATTATCCTGGCTGCAGTACGAATTCTGGTCCGGCAAGAATGGCATGTCTGATTATATGGCGCTTAAAAACAATGTGGCGCTACAGCAAAAAGCGAATGCCGAACTGGTGCAGCGTAACCAGCAGATGTATGCAGAAATCAATGATTTGCATCAGGGCCTGGAAGCGGTAGAAGAGCGTGCCCGGCATGAGCTGGGTATGATCAAGCCCGGAGAAACTTTTTTCCGCATAGTCGGTGACCATTCTCTCTAGGAGTGGTCACTCAGTGTTAACTTGGCAGTAAACCCATCATGACTCAAACCTTAACGGCGGTAGTGCCTGCTGCAGGTGTTGGCAGCCGTATGCAGGCCGACAGGCCGAAGCAGTATCTGGTTATCGCTGGCAAAACGATACTGGAACATACGGTGGACAGTTTGTTACAGCACCCCGCTATCGGCCGGGTAGTGATTGCGATCAGTGACGGCGATCCTTATTTTAACCATCTGCCTCTGGCCCGTCGTCCGGATGTCGTCGTGGTACCTGGCGGTCGCGAACGTGCCGATTCGGTGTTTTCCGGTCTGGCCACACTGGCAGATGATGACTGGGTGCTGGTACACGATGCTGCCCGTCCCTGCCTGCATCAGGATGATTTGTCCCGTCTGATTGAACAGGCACAACAGCATGCCTTTGGTGCCATTCTGGCCGCGCCGGTGCGCGATACCATGAAACGTGGCAACGGCCGGCAAACTATTGCGGCAACAGTGGATCGCACCGACCTCTGGCATGCACTGACCCCCCAGATGTTTCGGGTCAGACAGCTCAGAGATGCCATGGTCAAATCGCTGGCGGAAGGGGCTGTGCTCACAGACGAAGCATCGGCGCTGGAATATTGCGGCTTTTCGCCGCTGCTGGTGCCCGGTCGGGCTGATAACCTGAAAGTCACTCAGCCTGAAGATCTGGCACTGGCTGAATTTTACCTGCAGCAACGACAAAAGGAGCAGGCATAATGCGAATTGGACACGGTTTTGACGTACACAAGTTTGGCGGTGATGGCCCGGTGATCATCGGCGGGGTAGCAGTACCTTATGAACAGGGTCTGATTGCTCACTCCGATGGTGATGTCGCTCTGCATGCTGTGTGTGATGCGCTGCTGGGCGCGATAGGTGCTGGTGATATCGGCCGTCATTTCCCTGATACCGATGCGGAGTGGGCGGGGGCAGACAGTCGCATGCTGCTGCGTGACGTGTACGCCAAGGTGAAAGCGAAAGGCTACCGCCTGGGCAATCTGGATGTCACAATTATTGCGCAGGCACCGAAAATGGCGCCTTATATTGAACAAATGTGCCAAACCATTGCCGACGATCTCGACACCACGGTCGATAATATTAATGTAAAGGCCACAACGACTGAACGTTTGGGTTTTACGGGCCGCAAAGAAGGCATAGCCTGCGAAGCGGTCGTTTTGCTGCGCTCGCTCTGACGCCGCCCCTTCCTGTATAACGGAAAGAATATGACAATTGATATGGACAGCCTGAGTTGGCTGCATGGTAAACCTGTCTGCCAGGGACGAAGCAAAGTTCGTCCGGAAGATTTTATCGTCAAAGAGCAACTGGGTTTTGACTTCACCGGCAGTGGTGAGCATTTCATGGTGAAGATCCGTAAAACCGGCGAGAACACCAAATATGTTGTCAACGAGCTGGCGAAAGCGTGCGGAGTGAAATCCCGCGATGTCAGCTGGGCTGGCCTGAAAGACAGGCACGCGGTGACCGAGCAGTGGCTGAGTGTGCATCTGCCGGGTAAACCAGACCCGGATTTGACACCATTTGTCGCCGAGCATCCCGGTGTTGAAGTGCTGGCGACTGATCGTCACGACAAAAAACTGCGTCCCGGCGATCTGGCCGGCAACCATTTTGAGTTGCGTCTGACCGAGCTGGATAACCCTCAGGATCTCGACGCGCGTCTGGTTAAGATTCAACAGCAGGGCGTGCCGAATTACTTTGGGGCGCAGCGTTTCGGCCATGACGGCAATAACGTGGTCAAAGCCAGAGCCTGGGGCAACGATGAGTTTCGTGTCCGCGACAAGAGTAAGCGCAGTTTCTACCTGTCAGCCGCCCGTTCCTGGCTGTTTAATCTGGTGTTGTCCCAGCGTATTGCCGATGGCAAGGCTGATACCTTGTTGGCGGGTGACTGTGTTCAGCAACAGGGCAGAGAAGACTGGCAGCTGGTTGAGCAAATCACGCCTGAATGGCAGGCACAGGTGGCGGCGGGCGAGTGGCTGATCACCGCGCCTGTGACCGGTGACAATGCGCTGCCCAGCCAGGGTGAGGCGGCGGCTTTTGAAATGGCGGTGATTGAGCAGGAGCCATTGCTGCTGAAACTGATCCGCGATAACAGGATGCGACATGAACGTCGTGCCCTGATGCTGCGTCCGGCGGACATGCACTGGCAACTGCATGCTGATCAGCTGGAGGTACAGTTCTCCTTGCCTGCAGGGTGTTTCGCCACGGCAGTATTGAGAGAGCTGATTGATGAGCCTGAGCAGAAGGATGGCAGATATGCGAATTTTGATCAGTAATGATGATGGCATCTTTGCTGAAGGAATCAACACACTGGCCGATACCCTCAAAGAGCTGGGTGAGGTGTATGTGGTGGCACCGGATCGTAATCGCAGCGGTGCCTCCAATTCACTGACACTGGAAACCCCTTTGCGTGTCCGTGAAGAAGGCATCAGGCGTATGTCGGTGGAAGGGACGCCAACGGACTGTGTACACTTCGCGCTGAACGAGTGGCTGACCGATAAACCGGATATCGTGGTGGCCGGGATTAATCACGGCGCCAACCTGGGTGATGATGTGCTGTATTCAGGCACAGTGGCTGCCGCGACGGAAGGGCATTTTCTCGGCGTACCGGCCATTGCCGTGTCTTTAGTCGGGCGTGAACATTTTGCGACGGCCGCTCAGGTCGTCAAAGAAGTGGTGGGGCGTTTGATGGCGCAGCCGCTGCCGAGAAATAAAATTCTCAATATCAATGTGCCGGATGTGCCTTTGTCTGAACTGGGCGAATGGCAGGTAACGCGCCTGGGTGCCCGTCACCGCGCGGAAAAAATGGTCAGGGATGTCGATCCCCGCGGCAAAACGATTTACTGGCTTGGTCCTCCCGGGAGTTGCCAGGATGCCGGACCAGGTACAGACTTTTATGCAATAGAACACAAGCAAGTATCAATTACACCGCTTCAGGTTGATCTGACAGCACACGATGCGCTGGACGACTTGGCACAGTGGATGAAACAAGTGGAGAGCAACTGATAATGCGCTATGCGGAACAACGCCATAGCCTGATGGAATATTTGTCTCAGCAGGGGATAGCAGACCGTAGGGTATTGCGGGTAATGGATACGGTTCCCCGTGAGCATTTTATTGATGAAGCCTTGTCGCACAAGGCTTACGAGAATAATGCCCTGCCCATCGGGCGTGGGCAGACCATCTCACAGCCTTATATTGTGGCCAGAATGACAGAGTTGCTTGCCTTGCAACCCGGCACCCGAGTGCTGGAGATTGGTACCGGCTCAGGCTACCAGACCGCGATTCTGTCTCGTATGGTGGAGCATGTTTACTCGGTTGAACGCATTAAGGCTTTGCAGTGGCAGGCCAAGCGCCGTTTCAAACAGCTGGACTTACATAATATCTCGACCAAGCATGGTGATGGCTGGCAGGGATGGTCAAGTAAAGGGCCATTCGATGCCATCATAGTGACCGCTGCCGCGGAGGTCGTCCCGCCGGCGTTGCTGGAGCAACTGTCCGAAGGGGGGCGCCTGGTGATCCCTGTCGGTGAGCAGCACCAGATGCTGAAACGCATCCGCTTACTGGATGGCCACTATGTGACAGATGAAATTGCGCCGGTCCGATTTGTGCCTCTGGTGGCAGGGGAGCTGGCGTAGCGCATGAAAGGTTTTAGCGGAAAAAAGCACAAAGTTCCTATGGTACTGGCAGCCTGTTTGTTGCTGTCGGCCTGTGCCACTTATCCGCCTGACGGCGCGAATTATGACAACACCCGACCTGGCAGCTACCGCGGCAGTTACTATGAAGTGCAAAAAGGTGACACCCTTTATTTTATCTCTTACCTTTCAGGTCGTGATGTTAACGACTTGATTGCACTTAATCAGCTGACGCCCCCTTATACGATCTATCCCGGCCAGAAATTGTTTCTGTGGAAGTCCAAATACGTCGCCCCTCAGTTTGGCCAAAAAGTGGCAGCTCAGCCTGCGCCACCGATCAATAAAAAACCGCCAGCGCCCCCCAAGCGGGAAGCTGTGCCTTATCAGCCAGTAGTTGTGGTCGGTCCAGTTGCGACAGCTGCTGTCGCTTCAGGTACCGCAGCTGCTTCAACGGCTGTGGTGGTTGCTAAACCACCAGTAAAATCAACCCCCCCGGGTAAACCGGTTAAAACAGCGCCTCAGACCAAAGCGAATCCGGTTACAACACCTGCAAAAACCGTGCAAAAAAGCGTCAATAAAGATGTTGATCGCGCTCCCACAAAAGAGTACTCTCAAGACTCAAAAGTTAACAAAGTTGTTACAAACAAGGTTGGCACAAGTGACAAGGCAGGCAAGACGCCAGCAGCTGTCGCTGACAAGGTTGATACCTGGGTATGGCCGGCGAAGGGAAGAGTCATTTCCGGCTTTTCCAGCAGTGATAATGGCAACAAAGGCATTGATATTGCAGGCCAGAGAGGCCAGGACGTCAACGCAACAGCTGCAGGGAAAGTAGTGTATGCCGGCAATGCATTACGGGGTTATGGCAACCTTGTCATTATAAAGCACAATGACGACTACTTAAGTGCTTATGCACATAACGACAGAGTACTCGTCAGGGAGCAAGATACGGTAACCGCAGGGCAAAAAATTGCTTTGATGGGCAGCTCGGGAACGAACAATGTCCGACTGCACTTTGAGATCCGTTATAAAGGCAAGTCAGTGAATCCGCTCAAGTACCTGCCAAACTGACAGACTGCTCGGGCGTGGTGAACCGGATTTGCAAAACGCTATCTGGGAGGCGCTATGAGCAGAAGTAATGCAGCTACTGATATCGAAAACTACGAAGAGTTTGAAGATGAGATGGAGCTTGATGTTGAAGAGCAGGAAGCCGACGTTTCAGCAAAAGCAGACTCAGAGGTTGATGACGCCGACGAAGATTTGGATATCTCGTCCTACAGTGTCACTCAGAAAGCACTGGATGCCACTCAGCTTTATCTCGGCGAAATCGGCTTTTCCCCACTTTTAACCGCCGAAGAAGAAGTTCTCTATGCCCGCCGTGCGCTGCGGGGTGATGAAGTCGCCCGCAAACGCATGATCGAAAGTAACCTGCGTTTAGTGGTGAAGATCTCCCGCCGTTACAGTAACCGTGGTCTTGCCCTGCTGGATCTTGTCGAAGAGGGTAACCTGGGCCTGATCCGCGCGGTGGAAAAATTCGACCCTGAGCGTGGTTTCCGTTTCTCTACCTATGCAACCTGGTGGATCCGTCAGACCATTGAACGGGCTATCATGAACCAGACCCGGACCATCCGCTTACCGATTCATGTGGTGAAAGAGCTGAATGTCTATCTGCGTACGGCTCGTGAGCTGGCTCAGAAGCTGGATCATGAACCCACAGCGGAAGATATTGCCCTGCAGCTGGATAAGTCGGTGGATGATGTGAACCGCATGCTGCGTCTCAATGAACGTGTCGGCTCGGTCGATAACCCGATTGGCGGAGATACTGAAAAAGCCCTGCTGGATATTATCCCGGATGAACGTTGCGGCGGCCCGGAAACCTCCACGCAAGATGACGATATGAAAACCTCTATTGTCACCTGGCTGCAGGAACTGAACCCCAAACAGCGTGAAGTGCTGGCCCGACGTTTTGGTCTGCTGGGCTATGAAGCCTCTACCCTTGAAGATGTTGGTCGCGAGATTGGCCTGACCCGAGAGCGTGTGCGTCAGATCCAGGTCGAAGGTCTGCGCCGTCTGCGTGATATGCTGACACATCAGGGCCTGAATATTGAATCCCTGTTCAATCAGGAAATTTGAGGCAAGCGCCCTTCTTAAGTGCATGCTGACACAACGAAAATAGACACAAGAACCAAAAACAAGAAGCTAGAAATAAGAAACACGGTAAAAAGGTAAAAGAAAGGACGCTGCGGCGTCCTTTCTTGATCGTGCCGGATCCGTTACCTGGGATCCGTTACAACAACGCTTTTAAACGGTACAGCTCATCCAGAGCTTGCCTTGGTGTCAGCTCATCCGGATTCAGACGCGCCAGCGCTTCTTCGACTTCGCTGGGCTCAGGGATCAGCGAGAGTTGCTGATTATCTGCGCGCTGCGTCTGCGGCTGGTCCATGGCGTGCTGGTGACCCGTGGTCTCCAGTTGCTGCAGCTTTTGCTTGGCGCGCTTGATCACCGATTTAGGAACACCTGCCAGGCTGGCAACCGCCAGACCGAAAGACTTGCTGGCCGCTCCTTCCTGCACTGCGTGCATAAAGGCAATTTCATCACCGTGCTCAATGGCATCCAGGTGGACATTGGCCAGCCCGGTTATCAGTGACGGCAACTCGGTCAGCTCGAAATAGTGAGTGGCAAACAGCGTCATGGCCGCAATTTTTTCTGCCAGCCATTCGGCACTGGCCCAGGCAAGAGAAAGCCCGTCATAGGTACTGGTACCACGGCCGATTTCATCCATCAGCACCAGGCTGTTTTCCGTGGCGTTATGAAGAATATTGGCGGTTTCCGTCATTTCCACCATGAAGGTGGAGCGGCCTGAGGCCAGATCGTCCGAAGCACCGATCCGGGTGAAAATGCGATCCAGAGGCCCGATAGTGGCGGAATCTGCCGGTACATAAGCGCCGACATGTGCCATCAGCGCGATCAGCGCGGTCTGACGCATATAGGTGGATTTACCGCCCATGTTCGGACCTGTGATGATCAGCATGCGGCGATCCTGGTGTAACGAGATCGGGTTAGCAATGAAAGGCGCATCCAGCACCTGCTCGACCACCGGGTGCCGGCCGGCATTGATCTCAAGGCCGGGTTTATCGCTCAGTGTCGGGCGGCAGTAATTCAGGGTATCTGCACGTTCAGCCAGGTTGGCCAGCACATCCAGCTCCGACAGCGCGGCTGCGGTCTGCTGCAACTGAGCCAGATGCGGCAGCAGGCTGTCAAACAGGGCTTCCCAGAGCTGTTTTTCCAGCGCCAGTGCTTTGGACTTGGAGTTAAGGACTTTATCTTCGTGCTCTTTCAGCTCAGGGATAATGTAACGTTCCGCATTTTTCAGCGTCTGACGGCGAACATAATGGCTCGGTACTTTGTGGCTCTGACCGCGGCTGATCTGAATATAAAAGCCATGCACCTGATTAAAACCGACTTTCAGGCTGTCGATGTCATGGCGCTCACGTTCGCGCGCTTCCAGCTCAGCCAGGAATTTGGTGGCACCATCGGCCAGATCGCGCCACTCGTCCAGCTCGGCATTGTAGCCAGGTGCCAGCACGCCACCGTCACGGATAATGACAGGCGGGTTTTCAATAATAGCGTGTTCCAGCAGGCTGCAAATCTCGTCCATCGGCTGACTTTGTTCAGCCAGCTGGCGCAGTGATTGGCTGTTTAACTCGGCCAGCAGCTCAGCCAGGGCGGGCAGATGCTGCAGTGCCGTACGCATGCGGGCAAGATCCCGCGGCCGGGCCGAGCGCAATGCCAGTCGGGCCAGGATCCTTTCCAGATCGCCCATGTGACGCAGCACGCCGGCCAGCTCGGCGAACATGCCGCTGTCTTTCAGGTTGCCGATGGCATCCAGGCGCAGATTCAGTTGCTGACGGTTTCTGACGGGCTGATGCAGCCAGCGTTTGAGCAGGCGGCTGCCCATGGGGGTGGCCGTATGGTCCAGCACGGAAGCCAGCGTATTCTCTGTGCCGCCGGCCAGGTTCTGGGTCAGTTCCAGATTACGCCGGGTAGCGGCGTCCAGGATCACTGATTGTTCCTGGGTATCCCGGGTGATGGCACGAATGTGAGGCAGCGCGGTGCGCTGAGTATCTTTCACATATTGCAGCAGGCAGCCGGCCGCACACAGGCCGAACTCATCGTTTTCAACGCCAAACCCCACCAGATCACGGGTGCCGAATTGCAGCGTCAGCTGCTGGCGAGCAGTGTCCAGATCAAACTCCCACACCGGGCGTCGGCGTGCCCCTTTCATATGGCTGAAAAGGTCAGGCAGAGGAAAATCTTCCGGATACAGCAACTCGACCGGACTGGTACGCTGCAGCTCGGCCTGCATGGCTTCTTCGGTATCGGGCTCAATCAGCATGAAACGGCCGGAGGTGATGTCCAGCGTGGCATAGCCGAAGCGGCCATTCTGACAGAAAATCGCCGCAATCAGGTTATCGCGTCTTTCCTGAAGCAGCGCCTCATCGCTGACGGTCCCGGGTGTGACAATACGCACAACTTGGCGTTCAACCGGCCCTTTGCTGGTGGCAGGATCGCCAATCTGCTCGCATATTGCGACGGAAACGCCTAACTGAACCAGCTTGGCGAGATAACCTTCAACGGCATGGTAAGGCACGCCAGCCATAGGTATGGGCTGGCCGTTGCTTGAACCTCGCTTGGTGAGCGAAATATCCAGCAGTTGAGAAGCTTGCTTGGCATCATCAAAGAAGAGTTCATAGAAATCCCCCATGCGGTAAAACATCAGCACATCAGGGTTTTCAGCTTTCAGCCTCAAATATTGCTGCATCATGGGTGTGTGTGTTTCTAAACCTTTTATTGTCACGCTGTTGCCCGCATCAAACCGAGAAAAATCAGGCCGTCTAGGATACGTGAAAGCGTAATAGTGGCAAAGGGGGGAAGCGCAATTTCATGTCGCGACTAATGCTTGAAGCGCCCATACCATCCTAGTAAGGTGTCGGCATTGACTGTGTACGGAGGAAAGCCGATGGTGACGACATCTTTGTCAGCGCAGCTTGGTCAGGCACTGAAAATCCAGCAATGGCTCGCCACTACCGCAGAATCCTGTACCGGTGGCGGTGTCTCTGCTGCGATCACGGATATTGCGGGCAGTTCTGCCTGGTTTGACCGGGCATTTATTACCTATAGCAATGACGCCAAGCAGGAGATGCTGGGCGTTAAACCTGAAACCCTGGCTCAGTACGGCGCGGTGAGTGAGCCTGTGGTGCAGGAGATGGCGACAGGTGCGCTGGCACATTCTCTGGCCTCTATCAGCGTGGCTATCAGCGGTATTGCCGGGCCTGATGGCGGCACGCCGGATAAACCGGTCGGCACTGTGTGTTTTGCCTGGGCGGATACCACAGGCTGGCTGGGTGCCGAAACCTGTCATTTTCGTGGAGACCGGCAGGCGGTGCGTGCGCAGGCTATCGAGCGTGCATTGCAAGGTTTACTTGAGCGCCTGAACACTCTGCAGTGAAGATCACACTCTTGCCCGGCCTGGCAGCCGGTCAGGAAAAAAATGCCATACAGTGCTAGACACTGTATGAATAGACAGTATACTAACCAGTAATTTGAATATTGAATTAGCATCCGTTGGAGAGTCGAATGGACGACAACAAACAGAAGGCTCTTGCCGCTGCCCTGGGTCAGATCGAAAAGCAGTTCGGTAAAGGCTCCATTATGAAGCTGGGTGATAACCGTACGATGGACATTGAGACCATCTCAACCGGTTCATTGTCTCTGGATATTGCACTGGGTGCCGGCGGCCTGCCAATGGGTCGTATCGTCGAAATTTATGGTCCGGAGTCGTCAGGTAAAACAACCCTGACACTGGAAACCATTGCCGCCGCGCAGCGCAAGGGTAAAACCTGTGCCTTTATCGATGCAGAGCATGCGCTGGATCCGATTTATGCCAAGAAGCTGGGTGTGGATATTGATCAGCTGCTGGTGTCACAGCCGGATACCGGCGAGCAGGCACTGGAAATCTGTGATGCCCTGGCCCGTTCCGGCGCTGTCGATATGATAGTGGTCGACTCCGTTGCCGCGCTGACACCAAAAGCCGAAATCGAAGGCGAAATGGGTGATTCGCACATGGGCTTGCAGGCGCGTATGTTGTCTCAGGCCATGCGTAAGCTGACGGGTAACCTGAAACAGTCTAACTGTATGTGTATCTTCATCAACCAGATCCGTATGAAGATCGGTGTGATGTTCGGTAACCCGGAAACCACAACAGGCGGTAACGCACTGAAATTTTATGCTTCTGTTCGTCTGGATATCCGCCGTACCGGCGCTATCAAAGAAGGCGATGAAGTGGTGGGTAACGAAACCCGCATTAAAGTGGTCAAGAACAAGATTGCCGCACCGTTCAAGCAAGCTGAAACCCAAATACTTTATGGTCAGGGCTTCAACCGTTTAGGCGAGCTGGTTGACCTTGGTGTGAAGAACAAACTAGTAGACAAAGCAGGCGCTTGGTATAGCTATAAAGGCGATAAGATTGGTCAGGGCAAGGCCAATGTTTGTAAGTACCTTGGTGAGCATCCAGAAATTGCTGAAGAGCTTGATAAGAAGCTGCGTGAGTTGCTGCTGAACCCTGCCAATGTTTCAGAAGCCGATGCTGAGCTTGTGAATACAGAGACTGATAAAGTCGATGCTCAGGATGAAGCTTTTTAATCACGACGCATGATGTCACGGCTGGTTAGCCGGAGCAGTCATTCTTTAACGGGCGCTGTGCAGAGGTGAAATCACCCATGCCAGTGCCCGTTTTGTATTTACAATCGATGTACCTGAGTCGTTTGAGGGGCATGGAATGAACCCGTCATTTATTTTACGTAGGTATACGTCAATCGGGGAGGTATCTAGGTGAGAAGGCAAGCACCTAAAATCTCGGCCAAAGAAGCGGCCGTAGGTTATCTGTCACGGCGTGACCATGCCCAGCGAGAGTTGCAGCAGAAGCTCAAGCAGCGCGGTTACAGCGAACAGGAGATCAGTGACGCGGTCGCCTATTGCCAGGATTACAACTGGCTGGATGATGCCCGCTACGCGGCCATGGCGTTGCGAAACGGGGTATCAAAAGGCTGGGGCATGCTGCGCATCAAACAGGAAATGAAGATGAAAGGGGTGCATGACTTGTGTATCAAGCAAGCACTGGAAGATGCCGAAGTGGATTGGTTCGAACAGGCCAGAGCGGTGGCGCAACGCAAGTTTGGTGACACTCAGATGGACACACCGAAAGAAAAAGCCCGCCGATTACGTTTTATGCAATCAAGAGGTTTTGATTTCGACCAGATTCGCTATGCCTTAGCGGTTGAAGATGAATACTGAGGCTGATTCTGCCATTGTGTTAACAGAACATTTCCCGTCAAACCCGCGTTGTTTTACAATAGCCGGTAAACCTTTTATCTTAGATTGATTAAACCTGCATGTTAGCTGAACTTTGCTGTTCGGCAGCAGGCAACTGGGGCGCAGTTGCAGGCAGGGGGATTAACACAGCATTATTCAGGATTGTCAAATGTACATGAGCACTGATGAGATTCGCCGTGCGTTTCTTACGTTTTTTGAAAGCAAAGGCCACCAGATAGTCGAAAGTTCGTCGCTGGTTCCCGCCAACGACCCGACCCTGCTGTTTACAAATGCAGGTATGAACCAGTTTAAAGATACTTTTCTGGGTCTGGAAAAGCGTAATTACTCCCGAGCGACCACGGCGCAGCGCTGTGTACGTGCTGGTGGTAAACACAATGACCTGGAGAATGTCGGCTTTACTGCCCGTCACCATACTTTCTTTGAAATGCTGGGTAATTTCAGCTTTGGTGACTACTTCAAAGAAGAAGCAATTCAGTATGGTTGGGAGTTTCTGACCGGTGTGCTGAAATTGCCGAAAGAGCGTTTGCTGGTCACTGTGTATCAGACCGATGATGAGGCCTTTGATATCTGGCATAAGGTGATTGGTTTACCGGAAGATCGCATTATCCGCATTGGCGACAAAACCGGCGGTAAGGCGTACGAGTCTGATAATTTCTGGCAGATGGGCGACACCGGCCCGTGCGGACCTTGCACTGAAATTTTCTACGATCACGGTGATCATATCTGGGGTGGTCCTCCGGGTTCGCCGGAAGAAGACGGCGATCGCTTTATTGAGATCTGGAACATCGTTTTCATGCAGTTTAACCGTCAGGCCGACGGCCAGATGGATTCGCTGCCCAAGCCTTCTGTCGACACAGGCATGGGGATCGAGCGTTTGGCGGCCATCATGCAAAACGTTCACTCAAACTATGAAATAGATATCTTCCAGGCGCTGATCAAAGAAGCGGCCTCTGTGATTGGTTATGACGATCTGACTAACCAGTCTCTGCGGGTTGTTGCTGACCATATCCGTTCCTGTGCTTTCCTGATTGTGGATGGTGTGATGCCGTCTAACGAAGGCCGCGGTTATGTTCTGCGCCGTATCATTCGTCGTGCGGTACGCCACGGTAACAAACTGGGTGCGAGCGGTGCTTTCTTCCACAAGCTTGTTGGTCCTCTGGCTGAGGTCATGGGTAGCGCTGGCGAGACACTGAAACAGCAGCAGGCCATGGTTGAGAAAGTGTTGAAGATCGAAGAAGAAAACTTTGGTCGTACGCTGGATCGCGGTATGTCGATCCTCAATGAAGCGATTGATGCATTGGATGGCAAAGTGCTGGACGGTGAAACTGTCTTTAAACTGTACGATACCTATGGTTTCCCTGCTGATCTGACCAACGATGTTGCGCGTGAGCGTGGTTTCAGCATTGATGAAGAAGGCTTCAACAATGCCATGGAAGCACAGCGTCAGCGTGCCCGTGAAGCCGGTCAGTTCGGCGTTGATTATAACGACAGCGTGAAAGTGGATGCGGAAACTGAGTTTTGCGGTTATGACGGCACTCAGGGTGAAGGTCAGATTGTAGCGCTTTTCCGTGACGGTGAAGCGGTGGACACTGTGGCTGCCGGCGACAAAGCGCTGATCATTCTGGACCACACACCGTTTTATGCTGAGTCTGGTGGTCAGTGTGGCGACACAGGACTGCTTTCTGCCACGGGTGTGGTTTTCACCGTGGAAGACACGCAGAAGTTTGGTGACGCGATTGGCCATCAGGGCACCCTGAGCGAAGGCGCTTTGTCTGTGGGTGATCGTGTGAATGCCCAGGTTGATGCTAAGCGCCGTGCGGCTATAAGTCTGAACCACTCAGCCACGCACCTGCTGCATGCGGCCCTGCGCCAGGAACTGGGTGAGCACGTGGCTCAAAAAGGCTCACTGGTGAAACCTGATGGTCTGCGTTTTGACTTCTCGCACCTGGAGTCAGTCAAACCTGAGCAATTGCGCAAGATTGAACGCATTGTCAACGAACAAATCCGCCTGAACCATGTGATTGAAACCAATGTCATGGACATTGAATCCGCAAAATCCAAAGGCGCGATGGCGCTGTTTGGCGAGAAATACAATGACCAAGTGCGCGTACTGAGCATGGGGGATTTCTCGACTGAGCTGTGCGGTGGTATTCATGCCCGCCAGACCGGTGATATCGGCCTGTTCAAGATAGTGTCGGAAGGGGGGATCGCCGCGGGTATCCGTCGTATCGAAGCGGTGACGGGCGAAGGCGCCATTGCGCTGCTGCATGAGCAGGACAGCCTGCTGGCCGAAACGGCCAGTCTGGTGAAATCGGATTCAGCATCTGTGGCCATCAAAGTGAATGCTTTGGTCGCTCACAGTAAGCAGCTGGAGAAAGAAATCCAGCAACTGAAAGACAAGCTGGCCGCCCAGGAAAGCGCGGATCTGATTAATCAGGTGCAAGAAATTAATGGTACTAAGGTCTTGATTGCTAAGTTGGACGGTGCAGATAACAAAGCACTGCGTGGTATGGTAGACGAGCTGAAAAACAAGCTGGGAAGCGGCGTTGTTGTCTTGGGTAACGTCAGTGACGGCAAGGTTGGCCTGATAGCGGGTGTCACCAAAGATGTGATTGCGAAAGTCAAAGCTGGCGATCTGGTGAATATGGTGGCTCAGCAGGTTGGCGGCAAAGGCGGCGGTCGTCCTGATATGGCTCAGGCAGGCGGTACAGATGCCGGCGCGTTACCCGCCGCACTGGAAAGTGTATCGCCTTGGTTGACCGAGCGCCTTTAACGAAGCGCTTTGATTGCAGAACGGCGACTTAAGGGTTGATGTTGACTGTGGTACAGTCGACATCAATCATTAAAAAAGTGCTACAATTACAGACAATTGAGTCGTTGAACCTGACAGAATATGTAATGGCGAGTGGTCGAGTACAGTTTTTGGGCCTGATCTGAGTGGTACGCCAGATGCAGAAAATGTTTGTGGTTGATTGTTAAAGTCTGGATAATCGCCCACTTCTCGCTGTTTCTTGAGCAGTGACCATGAACTCTATGGGCTTTTTTGTATAAAAAAGCTTTATAAACACTAATTACAAGTAAGATTACTCAAGGAGCAATCGAATGCTAATTTTGACTCGTCGCGTAGGTGAGACGCTAATGATCGGTGACGAAGTAACCGTGACCGTACTTGGCGTAAAGGGAAATCAGGTTCGCATCGGTGTTAATGCGCCGAAAGAAGTGTCTGTTCACCGTGAAGAGATCTACATGCGTATACAGGCAGAAAAAGATACCGGAACACAGGGTTCAGGTAACTACTAATTCCTGTTTTATAAAGAGGTCGGCTAATTAGCTGGCCTTTTTTGTTTTTGTGCGCTGACAACGCGCCAGGTCAGTGAAAATTATGATGAAGTCACCACCCGGGAAGCTTTTGATAGCGGTTTGGTGATTAAGTGTTCAGCCAGCGATGGAAAGGCGCTTTTTCTCAATAAAGTGTTTGACTTATTTTTGCCTGACAGTAATATGAGCGACCGCAAGACGGTGAGGTGGCCGAGAGGCTGAAGGCGCTCCCCTGCTAAGGGAGTATACGGTTTATCCCGTATCGAGGGTTCGAATC
>NZ_JASJOJ010000181.1:0-355 GCF_038519165.1 Photobacterium sp. SP02 | reverse complement strand
AGCAACCGGAAGTTTACTGTGGAAGACGCCATCAGAACCGGCGCGTTTCTGGTGGCGATGTCCCTGTGGCATAACCATCCGCAGAAGACGCAGATGCCGTCCATGAATGAAGCCGTTAAACAGATTGAGCAGGAACTGCTTACCACCTGGCCCACGGAGGCAATTTCTCATGCTGAAAACGTGGTGTACCGGCTGTCTGGTATGTATGAGTTTGTGGTGAATAATGCCCCTGAACAGACAGAGGACGCCGGGCCCGCAGAGCCTGTTTCTGCGGGAAAGTGTTCGACGGTGAGCTGAGTTTTGCCCTCAAACTGGCGCGTGAGATGGGGCGACCCGACTGGCGTGCCATGCTTGC
>NZ_JASJOJ010000180.1:0-356 GCF_038519165.1 Photobacterium sp. SP02 | reverse complement strand
CGAGAAGGTAATCGTAATGAGTGGTTTACGCAGTTCCGTTCCAATTCCCCACACCAGCTTTTCGTTGCCCTCGAAAACCATCAGGTGATGGGGTTCGCCTGCAGCCAACCTTACCGGCCTAGCGCCGCTTTTGCAGAAACCGTTGAAGTGAGTATCTATCTTCACCCCGATGCGAAGGGGCAGGGTTTGGGGAGTGCATTAATGAAAACCTTACTTGATGCTTTAGCGACTCAACCAGTGCATTGTGCCTTATCTGGCATTGCTTTGCCGAACGATGCATCGGTGGCGCTGCATCAGAAATTCGGCTTTCGTGAGGTCGGTGTTTTTCATGACTATGCCAGAAAACAGGGCGAGTA
>NZ_JASJOJ010000179.1:0-368 GCF_038519165.1 Photobacterium sp. SP02 | reverse complement strand
GCTGGCAAACAAGGATAAGGGTTGCGCTCGTTGCGGGACTTAACCCAACATTTCACAACACGAGCTGACGACAGCCATGCAGCACCTGTCTCAGAGTTCCCGAAGGCACCAATCCATCTCTGGAAAGTTCTCTGGATGTCAAGAGTAGGTAAGGTTCTTCGCGTTGCATCGAATTAAACCACATGCTCCACCGCTTGTGCGGGCCCCCGTCAATTCATTTGAGTTTTAATCTTGCGACCGTACTCCCCAGGCGGTCTACTTAACGCGTTAGCTCCGAAAGCCAGTGTTCAAGACACCAACCTCCAAGTAGACATCGTTTACGGCGTGGACTACCAGGGTATCTAATCCTGTTTGCTCCCCACGCTTTC
>NZ_JASJOJ010000178.1:0-378 GCF_038519165.1 Photobacterium sp. SP02 | reverse complement strand
AAACGCGCCTTATAGGGCGTTTAAAACGTTTTATGTTGATCCAAATCCTTTTTCATAGTTGCAATTCATATACCTATTACACCTTTTTTAGCGATTATTGGTCTGTTTGAGTAATAAAATGCCTCTGAGAGCGTTCAGATTCGATTCTGAGCGCTTTTATTTTCGTTCATGTATAAAATACTAGATAGAGTATAAAACGCCTTAAAAGGCATTTAAATTGATTTTTAGAAAATGCTAGACGAGAAGAACAGTCTTGTGTTTTTGGAAGGCAACAAGGTCACTGTAATTTGACTGTCAGGTTTGGGAGTAGAGTACAGAATCTTAACTCAATGAACAGGGCGAAAAAATCAAAAAAAAAAATCTCCCCTTGCGGGAAAA
>NZ_JASJOJ010000177.1:0-385 GCF_038519165.1 Photobacterium sp. SP02 | reverse complement strand
ATACAAAGTAGTCTTCTTGAAAGAGATAAAAAGCTGTTAGAGGCCATAAGAGAAACACAAGAAACGAAAAAATTAATTGCACCAACGAAACAAGAGGAAAAGGAAGGGCAAAAAAAATCTTGGTGGCAGTTTTGGAGATAGCATATAGATGGATTTTTTTGAAAAGAGCATAAGGGGTTTTTGTCCCCACTTATGGTGTGGAACTAGGCAAAGCCTAGCAAAAAAATGACCCCAAAGAAGTGGTGGAAATCACTCCTGCAGCAGTGGAGATTTTTGAGGTGATCACTTCCCGATCACTACTGAAAAACGGGCCGGTCACTGGCGGATCTGTGATGGAAAATGATCGACCAGTTGTCAATCACTTGTCAAAGTGCCCAGTTATACG
>NZ_JASJOJ010000176.1:0-398 GCF_038519165.1 Photobacterium sp. SP02 | reverse complement strand
CCGCCAGTGCCGCTTTATGTGCGTATGCCACAAGCCATCACGCAGTCGCAATTGGATAACTGGTATCAAACCTGGCGTCCTGATAGCGGCTTAGAAAAGGTACTTGGCCGGGTGGTGCTGAGTCATCACACAGAACATACGCATTTTTCTGATGTGTTAAGAAGCCTGAATGAAGAAGAAGTGGTGATGGCGATCTCTCTGGATTCCCCAATATCGGCACTGGATGCGCTCTCACAGCGTAATCTGCTGCAGACGGCTCAGCATCCCTGGGGAGTGATTGCCAGCGAGGGCGCAGCAGGGGCCGTACTGGCATCGCGCAGTCTGGTCGAAGCATTGAAATTAACGCCACAGGCCAGACTGGACAGCTGGCACTGCGAGCAGGGTGCGGGCGAGCAGTT
>NZ_JASJOJ010000175.1:0-398 GCF_038519165.1 Photobacterium sp. SP02 | reverse complement strand
ACACATCAGCCCGGTAGAACGTCGGTCTCCAAAACCGAATGTCGGCGGTTCGAATCCGTCATCCCCTGCCACTTATAGAAAGCCTCGTCTTAGGACGGGGCTTTTTTGTCTATGGTTCTGGTTCAGCGCGTTGCGCTGATGTCGGCGGCTGGAACGCCAGCCCGGTCGATCCGTTATCCCCTGCCAAATACAAAAGCCTCGTCTTCGGACGTAATACCATTCTGGAAAATTAACTGGTCAGGTCAATCCATTGCCGCGAGCACATTTTTTTGACTCGCTGAGTGCATTGCAGAAATTGGTTCCATGCCGCGCAAACCTTATCAACAATATCGTCATAATCTCTGAAACTTTGATTGGCTAAACAGCGTTGTCTTAACCAACTCCATACCTGCTCTATT
>NZ_JASJOJ010000017.1:0-83779 GCF_038519165.1 Photobacterium sp. SP02 | reverse complement strand
AGAATACCGGCCTGTCACGCCGGGGGTCGCGGGTTCGAGTCCCGTCCGCTCCGCCACTTCTTAGAGAAACCCAGTCAGCAATGACTGGGTTTTTTGCTATCTGGCGTTTGTAATTTGTTCGACTGCTCGTTACTTATTGAAACCTCATGACACGCCTCTGAACCCGTTATAGCGGGTAGAAACTGGTTACAATTTGGTTTGTTAAGCTCTTGCCTTAGGTGTGAGGCTGTGAGAGGGTTAGGACAATTTTTCTGGGATGATTAAAGATAATTCGCCATGAGTTTATTCTACGAGCGGCAAGAAACCGCTGATTCTGTCACTATTACACTGAAACCGCATTCCTTGTACCTGATGCTGGTGATGCTCGCGATCTGGTTAGGGAATGATTTCTTGTTAAAGTCAGCCTCCATGGCGCAAATCATCATGCCGATATTTATTGTGTTTATGGTGATACGTTTCTTTTCATTAGTCAGAGTACAGCGCGAAGTGCTGGTTGCAATGAAGCAGGGACGGGTTACCACTCAGGGCAGCAAGTTCTCTTTCACTAATCCGTTTCGTTATGTGATTCAAAAAGCACAGAGCTCCGATTCCTAAGTCTTTCACTTCATGAAATAGCCGTAAAGCAGTGCGGCTATTCTTTCCTGTCAGGACATAGCTCCTGTTGCCAATGATGGCTTATTCCTGGCCAGTATGCAGGCATAATATCTGTGTTGTTATCGATATAGAGAAATGTATGCCAGCATTCCATTGGAAACCCCTGTTATTTGCTTGTTTGATTGTCAGCATTGGTCAGCTCAGTCTTGGCCTGGTGTTTCCATTGTTACCCTGGATCGGACAGGATCTGACATTGACCTCAGATCAAACACAGCTTCTGGTTGCCATTTATCTGTTAGGTTTTGGTCCCTCACAGCTGGTTTACGGTCCGCTTTCTGATGTGCTGGGTCGTCGGCCGGTATTGCTTGCTGGGGTGATGATAGCTTTGTTCGGTGTTGCGCTGGCGATTTTCAACGCGGAATCGTTTTCCGGATTATTGCTTGGACGCTTTATTCAGGGCTGTGGGGCAGGCAGTGTTTCTGTCCTGGCCAGGGCGACAATCCGGGATAGCTACCAGAAGCAAAATCTGGCAAAAGCCATGACTTGGTTAGCCATTGTTGCCGCATTTACTCCCATTATGGCCCCAGTGATTGGCGGTATGGTTAATCATTATCTGGGCTGGCTTTCAGTTTTTGTGCTGCTTATTGCTTACATCGCACTGGTTTGGTTGTTGCTGGTATTTAGCTTTCGCGAAACCTTAAAGACAGCGGGTGTGCCACCTTCAGTTAAGCAACTTGCGGGTAATTACCTGTCTTTGTTTAAAGACCGCCACTTCCTGACATTTGCCGCTATAGGCTGGATCAATTTTGCCATGGTTGTGCTGGCAATTTCCATGATGCCCTACATTATGCAAGTGCAGTTAGGGATAAGCTCTGACCAGTATGCAATGTGGGCTATGGTGCCGGCTTGCGGACTGCTTTTTGGTGGTTTGCTGTGTCAGCGCTTACGGCCAAAGTTGGGGACAGCAAGAATGTTGCAGCTGGCACCTTTGATGCAATTGGTCTCGGCTGCTGTGTATGTGTTGGCCCCGTTAGACCCGGTCTGGATGTCAGTGGCCCATTTTCTGCTGGCGATGACAAACGGCATAGCTTTTCCGTGTGCACAGTCGATGCTATTGGTTCCGTACGGTGAAAAAGCAGGGACTGTGTCTGCGTTATCCGGGGCTTGCCAGATGGTAGCGGCGTCTGTTATCAGCCATTGCCTGTTACAGCTGGGGATCAGCCAGCCCTGGCATCTTGGGGCAGTATTGCTGAGCGCCGCATTCCTTGGAATCGTATTGGTGAATCTGGGGGTAAGAAGTGAATCAGGGCGTCAGGCATCGCTGGAACTGAGCCAGCCTTGATAAAAACGTCAGATGAGAAACTTTCTCACTCCAGAGATATTCTTCCATACTTAAGACACCGGATCGCAGTTGGCTGAGGAGGTAGTATGCGTCAGCTGATCTGTTTGGTGGTGATTATTGTGCTATCGGCTTGTGTCAGTCAGTATGAGGCTAACTTGTCTCAGCATGGAGAATGGCAGGAACTGGGGGCTTATCACGGAGAATATGGTTATCAGGAGTGGGAGAAAAAGCGCCTGGACTGGCTTGGTGTGATGTCTGAATCTGATTATGAAAAATACCGCGCGGGCTATCTGCAGGGGCGATATGAGTACTGCACGGGTAAGAAAACAGTGACCACAGCGCTTAACCCAGGTTATCCGGATGAATGCCGGCAAGATGCCAGTCAGTTCGGGCTGGCGGAAAGAGGCTACTGATACCGATAAGAAAGGCTGCCATCGGCAGCCTTTTGCGATCTTTCACTCAGTGATGGAGGATCAGTTGTTGCTGTGCAGTTCGCTGTTCAGTTCAACCGCGGTTTTATTGGTCAGACATTCGATAGCGCCACTTACTGAGTTACGACGGAACAGCAGATCGGACTTGCCGGCCAGATCGCGCGCCTTGACGGTTTCAACGACATTGCCATCTGCATCCAGCATAGTCACTTTGGTGCCTGCGGTGACATACAAGCCAGACTCAATGGTACAACGATCGCCAAGCGGGAAGCCCAGACCGGCATTGGCACCCAGCAGGCTGTTTTCACCAATTGCAATGACCACTTTACCGCCGCCGCTCAGGGTACCCATGATAGAAGCGCCGCCGCCGATATCGGAACCGTCGCCGACCACAACACCGGCAGAAATACGGCCTTCAACCATGCTCACACCTGTTGTACCGGCATTGAAGTTGATAAAGCCTTCGTGCATCACAGTAGTACCTTCACCGACGTGAGCACCGAGGCGAACACGGGAGGTATCGGCAATTCGCACGCCAGCCGGTACTATGTAATCGACCATTTTCGGGAATTTATCAACGCAATCGACGCTCAGCACCTCGCCGCTCAGGCGAGCTTCAATCTGACGCTCTGCCAGTTCAGGCAGATCAATCGGGCCCTGATTGGTCCAGGCAATGTTGTGCAGCAAACCGAAGATGCCGTCCAGTACCAGACCATGAGGCTTAACCAGTCGCTGAGAGATCAATTGCAGTTTCAGGAAACCTTCAGCCACAGAAGCCGGCGCCGCATCAGTAGCCAGAATAACCACTACAAGAGGCTGACTGGATTGTGCCGCTTTTTCCGCAAATCCCGCACTGGCTTGCTCGCCATTCGCCGCGAAAGCGCCGGCAAGTTCAGCGGCCTGAGCCGGGGTAATCTCAATGGCTTGGTTACCTTCCTGGTAATCAACAACTTTTGCGATGGTATCAACCAGAGCCTGAGCCGGATTCAGCAGCGGGGTCGGGAAGAAAGCTTCAATGATTTTACCGTCACGGTTTTTGGTCGCGGTACCCAGGGCTAGAGAAAATGTCGCCATGATGAAATGGTCTCCATGTCAAAAGGGATAACGACTGCAATGTCGAGGCAGTCGGTCTGATATTGAAAAAGTTAGATGTTCCCATCATAAAGAGACTGAGCGGGATATTGAAGGGGAAATCTGCCATTCATGGCAAAATGACTGAGAAATGACGAAAATCCACACTTAACCACATATAAAGTCAGTCTTTGTGAATAAACACAGAAATAAAAAAACCTCCCGGCGGAGGTTTATTTTTATCGTCAAGGGGGCTGACTCAGGCGGCTTCGCTGTCAGCGTCGTCTTGCACGGCTTCGGGTTTTACCGCTTTCTTTTTCGCGGCGGGTTTGGCTTTTTTCGCCCCCAGAGCGACAAGGACTTTTTCACGCTCTTGTGCTAGGAATAGTGCTAATTCTTCCTGTTTGGCTTCGTCTTCAAGCAGTTTGCTTTCACTCAGAACAGCAAACAGCTCGTCAGCCATATCCAACATTTTATCGTAGGCATCAGCTTCAGATTTAGAGGTAAAAGTCATCTTCTCTTCTCCGTTGCGCTCTACTACATATTTGACGATAACAGCCATGGTCACCCTCTCCAGATATTGATTAACTGGTTTTTTATACAGTAGGATAAGGGCTGAGTCCAGTGCTGAGTTCTGACAGAAGGTGTTCTTGTGAGCATGAGAGAAAAATTTGAACAAATTTATACCCGTGCTGCTGATCGCAAAGGAGGCGAGGCGGTGTTGGAAAGCTTGTTGTCGACCCCGCTGAGCCCAGAGGCCTTGACCGCCATTGCCGATGATCGCTGGCTGGCCGCCTTTACGCAGAAAGTGTTCCAGTCAGGGATGAGCTGGAAAGTGGTCAGGCAAAAGTGGGACGGCTTTGAGTCGGTCTTTTTTGGCTTTGATATAGAAAAGTTGTTGCTGGTGCCGAACGAAATGTGGGAGCGAAAAGCCACAGATCCGGCCATTATCCGTCATCTCGGCAAAGTCATGACGATTCCGGACAATGCGTACATGATCCACCGAGCCGCGAAAGAGCACGGCTCGTTTGCCGCTATGGTCGCAGCGTGGCCATCGGATGACATTATCGGCTTATGGCACTATCTGAAACGCAAAGGTAAGCGTTTGGGCGGCAATACCGGCCCCTATACGCTACGGGTGATGGGCAAAGATACGTTTATCCTCAGCCAGGATGTTGAAGCTTACCTGCGCAGTACCGGAATCATTGATGGCGGTCGGGACACCCAGCGCTCCCTGTCGGCGGCACAGGCGGCGTTTAGCGACTGGCAGCAGGAGTCGGGCCGGCCTTTATGTCAGATCAGCCAGATCATTGCCTTCAGTGGCGGCGATAACCGGATCTGAGCCCGGTTGCCATTGCTGGCAGAATGCAATAAAGGCAGATAACAGCGGGCTGTTGTATTTATCTTTGTGGTACAGCAGCCAGTATTGTCTTTGCTTGTTCAGCCTGATGGGCAGTTCAGCCACGCGCTTTTCCTGTACCGCATGATGGACCGCGCGCCGCGATAAACAGGTCAGCCCCAATCCGGCGGCGACGCTGTTGATGATGGCTTCTGTGGTGTTGAGCTCAAAGGCCAGCTGCCAGTTATCAATTCCCGGAGCGAGATGATGCAGGAAATAATCCCGGGTGCCGGATCCGGCTTCCCTGAGTACCCAATCCGAGTGTTCAAGATCTGACAGAGACAGCTTGTTTCTGGTCAGCAGTGGGTGCTCGGGATGACCGATAATCACCATCTCATCCTTAAGCCAGGGTTGGCTTACCAAGTGTTTTTCCGTGACCCGGCCTTCGACCAGTCCGATATCCAGTTCAAAATCACCTAACTTTTTCACGATGGCCGCGGTATTGCCGATCAGCAGTGACTGGTCGGTATGCGCTGTCTGCGCCCTGAAATCCCGCAGCAGAAAAGGGGTGAGTTGATTACCCACGGTATCGCTGGAACCCAAGGCTAAGCTGCCGGACAGCGCACCGGTTTGGGTGAAGAGTTGCTCAATACTCTGGCTGCGCTGGAGCAGTTCATCGGCCAGAGGTAACAGGCGCTTGCCTTCGCTGTTGAGGGTCAGCCGGTTGTTATGACGATCAAACAGGGGCTGGCTGAGCTGTTTTTCCAGCTCGGCCAGCGCCATGCTGACAGCCGGCTTAGTCAGAAACAGCCGCTCGGCGGCAGCAGTAATAGTTTTTTCCTGTGCCACGGCCACGAAGACTCTCAATTGTTTCAGCGCAATGTTCATAGTCGCTCTTTATAGGTTAAATTAAATTTAACCTTTGTTTAAATTTATTCAATTATTCTAAACCATGTGAGAGAAGTACACTGCCTCTATCGATAAAAAGAACAAAAACGAATCGGATGTGATGGAGAGCAAATCATGAATCAAGCCTGGAAAAATCGGTTTACCTTGATGCCGACACCCATGGCCGGGCTGGCTCTGGCCATTGCCAGCCTGGGCTGGTGCTGGGAGAATGCGGCGCCATTGCACGGTATGGCGCAAACGGGCAGTGCCGTCATTGTCGCTGTGATGCTGCTGGGGCTGGCGCTGAAGTTTGTCTTACACCCTCAGCTACTGTGGCAGGATTTGAAGCACCCTGTGGTTGGCAGTGTGGTGCCTACTTTTTCGATGGCGCTCATGGTGGTATCCCATGCGCTGGCGACATATCTGCCGCTTGCCGGGTTAGTATTGTGGCTGGCGGCTGTGGTCTTGCATCTGGCGTTTTTAGCCTGCTTTGTCTTCCACCGCTTGAGCCGGTTTGAGCTGCACCATATGGTGCCCAGCTGGTTTGTGCCGCCTGTCGGTATCATAGTGGCCGATGTCACTTTTCCGGGTGGGGCGCTGGCACCCCTGGCGCAGGGCTTGATGGTGTTTGGCCTGAGTGCTTACGCCCTGATGCTGCCTGTGATGTTATACCGGCTGATTTTCTGTCATCAAGTGCCGGATGCGGCCAAGCCGACCATTGCGATTTTGGCGGCACCGGCCAGTTTGTCGCTGGCGGGTTATCTGACAGTGACGGCGCACCCTTCAGTGCTGCTGGTGGCGCTGCTGGCGAGTATCGGATTGCTGATGACGCTGGTGATTTATCTGGCCTTCTTCAGACTCTTGCGATTACCCTTCAGTCCGGCTTATGCCGCGTTTACGTTCCCTATGGTGATCGGGGCGACGGCCTTGTACAAAACGGCTCACTGGATGAGCACTCAGCCCCTGCTGGCCGACTACGTGCACCAGGTTCAGGTGCTGGCGCTGGCTGAGCTGTTAATCGCCACTGTGGTGGTCAGTTATGTCATAGTTCGCTATCTGGCCCATTATTGTACCGCTGAGGTAGGCTATCGCAGAGCAGCGATGTAATGCATTGAAGCGAAAGGTCGGCGGTCATCACAGGCACTGCTGTTTACACCCTGCGTGCCTTGGTAGACAATCATGGCATTATTCTCTGCCAGCGAGCCTGATGCGTGTTTACTGTCTACCATTCCAACCAGCTGGATCTGCTGAAGTCTTTGCTGGTTGAGCTGATCCGCCGGGATCCGCTTTCAGACCCCTTTATCCCCGAGCAGATTCTGGTGCAGAGTCCGGGCATGTCACAATGGCTCAAACTCGAACTGTCCCAGTCGTTGGGCGTGGCCGCCAATATTAGTTTTCCGCTGCCAGCGACCTTCATCTGGGACATGTTCACCAAAGTGCTGCAGGATGTGCCGGCCCGCAGTGCCTTCAATAAAGACGCCATGACCTGGTCGCTGATGCAGGTGCTGCCCGGATTGCTGGAGCAGCCTGAATTTGCGCCGCTGGCGCGTTACCTTGCAGAGGATGCTCATCAGCAGCGCCGTTTTCAGCTGGCCGGAAAAATTGCCGACATCTTTGATCAGTACCTGGTGTACCGGCCGGAGTGGATACAGGAATGGGAAGCGGGGCGCATTGATCCTGAACTGGCGGGCGATCACCCCTGGCAGCCGGTGTTGTGGCAGGCGCTGTATGACCACATTCTGGCGCAGGGGCAATCGCCTTATCACCGCGCGAATTTGTATCAGCAGTTTATTGAAACGCTGACGCAGTACGCCCAGTCCGGGACGAAGCTGCCGGATGGATTACCTCAGCGTCTGTTTGTCTTTGGTATCTCAGCACTGCCGCCACGCTATATGGATGCCCTGGCGGCGTTGGGGCAGCACATTGATGTGCACCTGATGTTTACCAATCCTTGCCGCCACTACTGGGGGGAGGTCAGAGATCGCAAATACCTGGCCCGGCTGGCAGCGCAGCAGCGTCAGCAGGTGATTTGGCAGGATCAACACAGCGAGAAGGCCGGGGCCGTGGGGATACTCAAAGGCTCGCTGGAAGATAATCTGATTGACGACACGCATCAGGATGCCGCGGTTGGCAATACCCTGTTAGCGTCTCTGGGTAAGCTGGGGCGGGACAATCTGTATCTGCTGTCGGAATTACAGGCTTTCGAGGTGGACGCGTTTGTCGATATTCCGCCTGACAGCCTGCTGCACAGCATTCAGTCGGATATCCTGAACCTGGAAGACAAAGTGAATGACCAGCTGTTGGCCGACAGTCAGCACAAACAGCCGGTTGAGGCGCAAGACAGCTCTTTGTCGGTGCACGTTTGCCACTCGCCGATGCGGGAAGTGGAAGTTCTCTATGATAATTTGCTGGCGATGCTGGATGCCGATCCCGGCCTGTCGCCACGTGATATCGTAGTCATGGTCGCCGATATCAATGCCTACAGCCCGTATATTCAGGCTGTTTTCGGCAATGCGCCGTCTGAGCGCTACCTGCCATTTTCCATTTCTGACCGCAGTGCCGATCAGGAAAACCCTGTGCTGCTGGCCTGTCTGCGCTTGCTGGATTTACCCAATAGCCGCTGTCATGCCTCTGAGCTGACGGAATTGCTGGAAGTGCCGGCCATCATGAAGCGCTTTAATCTCGACAGCGATCGTTTCATGCAGGTAAAGGGCTGGATTGAGGAAGCCGGGATCCGCTGGGGACTCGATGCCGACACGGCGAGCGAATTTTCACTACCGGTGCAGCAGCAAAATACCTGGCTGTTCGGGTTGCAGCGTATGTTGCTTGGCTATGCGATGCCGGCGCAGGCGGGTTTGTATCAGGGGATACTGGCCTATGATGAAGTGCAGGGCATGGATGCCGAACTGGCCGGTCAGCTCAGTGTCTTTGTTGAGCAGCTAATCCATTACCGCCGGGTACTCAATCAGCCGCATTCGGCGGAAGCGTGGTTCAGTGTGCTGAATCAGCTGCTGGATGACTTTTTCAGTGTCGATACCGAAGGCGAACTGGTACTGCGCCTGATCCGCGAAAAGCTGCAGCAACTGGAGCAACAGCTGGATGATGCCGGTTATCAGCAAGCGCTGACGCCAGCGATCATGCGCGATTACCTCAATGACAAGCTGAGCGGCGAGCGTGTCAGTCAGCGCTTTCTGGCCGGTCAGATCAACTTCTGTACCCTGATGCCGATGCGTTCAATCCCGTTTAAAGTGGTCTGCCTGCTGGGCATGAATGATGGTGTGTATCCCCGAACGATTGCCCCTGAAGGCTTTGATCTGATGGTGGGCCGCCAGCGCGCCGGTGACCGTTCTCGCCGCGACGATGACAGATACCTGTTTCTGGAAGCGCTCCTGTCTGCCCAGCAGCAGCTGTACATCAGCTATGTCGGGCGCTCGATTCAGGATAACAGCGAAAAAATGCCCTCCGTCCTGCTCAGTGAGTTACTGGATTATTGCCAGCAGGGATTTTGTCTGCAGGGAGACAGCGCGCTGCCTCCGGAGGACTCGGCGGAGCGTCTGATCCGCTGGTTGACTCATCACCATCCACTGACGCCGTTCAGCCCGCAGGCGTTTTTGGGCACATCGCCCAGCTATGCCGCCGAATGGCTGCCCGCGGCACGGCGCATTACGGTCGACACGGTGGACTTCCTGTCGCAATCGCTGTCCCCGTTTGCGCTGACGGATCTGGCGGAGTCATCCGCCGCACTGCCTGTGATTGAAATGGCAGAGTTGCAGCGCTTCTGGCGCCTGCCGGTGCAGTACTTTTTTAACCGGCGTCTCAAGGTCTATTTTGACGCCGCTGCTGGGGCCATGGTGGATGAAGAGCCCTTTGCGCTCGACGGCCTGCAGAGTTATCAGCTGCGGGCACACTTGCTGACCACTATGCTCGAAGCGCAGACCCGCCCCGAGGCGATGAGCCGTTTTCAGGCAATGCAGCAGGCGGCCGGCACCTTGCCGATTGCGGCATTTGGTGAGCTGACTCTGGAGCAGGAACACCAGCAGATCGCCCCGCTGGCTGAGCGAGTTGCCGGTTTGCTCGCCGCGCCGCTCGATGACCCGGAGATTGACCTGCTGATGGCGATCCCTTCCGGGCAGTGCCGGTTACAAGGCTGGATCCGCCATTATACTGCGTCCGGGATGGTGCATTTCAGGCCCGGCAAAGTGCGGACCCAGGATCTTATTCATGCCTGGCTGGAGCATCTGGCGATGTCGGTACAGGGGATAACCGCCGAAAGCCATGTACTGGGTATTGATAAGCATGTTCGCCTGCGGCCCGTTGAGGCAGCGTATGCCACAGAGCAGCTGATGATGCTGACCGAAGGGTATCTGGCCGGGCAGTCATCCCCTTTGCCATTTTTTCCGCGAACGGCGCAGGCCGGCCTGGAGGCGCTGCGCGACAAAAGCGGGCACTGGCTGACAGATGAAGACAGTCAGGACAAAGCATTTGTCAAAATGGCCGGGGTGTTTAACGACAGTTATCTGTTCAGCGGTGAAGGCAGCAATGCTTACATTGCCCGGGTCTGGCCGAACTGGCAGGACGATCTTGCCATTGAGGCAATGGATTGGGCACGGCGGGTGTTACAGCCAGTGTTGATGCATCTTGAAGAGATAGCTTAGTGGAAGGTGCGAAGAGGAAGGTACGAGGAGAAAGGTGCGAGGTGGCCGCCGGCAAAATCGTTATAAGGTGTAGGGTGTTCACCGGTCGGCCACAAGGTCCAGAGGTAGACCAAATTTCTTGGCAGCGATACTACCGAAAGCCCGGCACTGAAAATGTGAAACGTATCCCATAGTGATAGATGAATCAGAATAAAATCCGCTGGCTGAGAGCCAATCAGTCAGAGATCACACAGTGCTTTGAAACCAGCGGCAGCTTTCCATCATTTATGCTGCCTGAAACCTAAATTATTGTCGCTGCGGCTTATGGACTGAGTGCATGAGCCGCAGCGAGCCTGACAACAGGAACCGGTTGACGACCATGACTTTGACCCCATCAACAGATGTCTCCGCCATCATGCCGCAAACCCTGGAACCTATGGTGTTCCCGCTGCACGGCACGCGACTGATAGAAGCATCGGCAGGGACAGGGAAAACCTTTACCATAGCGACCTTGTACCTGCGCTTGCTGCTGGGACACGGTGATGCCAATACCGCGTACCCGCAGCCACTGACGGTGGACAAGATACTGGTGGTGACTTTCACCGAAGCGGCCACGGCCGAGCTGCGTGACCGGATCCGTCGCCGTATTCATGACGCCAGGATCGCCTTCAGCCGCGGCATGAGTGATGATCCTGTGCTGGCGGCTCTGCTGCGTGATCTGCCGGATCATGCCCGATCGGCGGCCTTGCTGCTGCAGGCGGAAAGGCAGATCGATGAAGCGGCGATCTTCACCATTCATGGTTTTTGCCAGCGTATGCTGACGCAAAATGCCTTCGAGTCAGGCAGCCTGTTTTCCAATGAATTCATTACCGAAGAAAGCCTGCTGCGGGCGCAGGTGGCGGCGGATTACTGGCGGCGCTATTTTTACCCTCTGCCCCGCGAACTGGCGAACGAAATCCGTCGTTGCTGGCCAGCACCGGCAGAGCTGCTCAAAGATATCAATGCGTTTTTGTCCGGCGCCCCGGTCACACTGATGGCCCCGTCGCTGTCGGGCGATCTGACGCAGCTGCATCAGCAGAATCTGCAGCGGATTGAGGCGGTAAAGCAGGGCTGGCGCGAGCATGCGGCAGATTTTCTGGCGCTGATCAGTGACTCAGGCGTGAATAAACGCAGCTATACCAAAACCAGCCTGCCCAAAGCCCTTGATGAAGTGGGACTGTGGTCGACCCAGCCAACGCTGGATTACAGCTTGCCCAAGGCGCTGGAAAAATTTGATCAGGCGGTGCTGGAAGAGAAAACCACCAAGGGCGAAGTGCCACAACATCCGGTGTTTGCCGCCATTCATGACTTGCTGGCTGCCAAGCCCAGTGTCAGAGAGCCGATTCTGGCCCATGCGATTCAGGCCTGCCGGGAACTGCTGGCAGAGGCCAAGCAGCGCAAGGGCTGGCTGTCGTTTGATGATCTGCTGACCCAGCTGGCGGCGGCTTTGCTGACGGACAAAGATAGCGGCGAAGGCGCATTGGCTGCCAGGATCCGCCATTTGTATCCCGTTGCCATGATTGATGAGTTTCAGGACACCGATCCGCTCCAGTATCAGATCTTCAGCACTGTGTATCTGCCTGATGATCAGGCCGGACCGGATCATGCGGCTATGGACTCGGGATTATTCATGATCGGCGATCCCAAGCAGGCGATCTATGCTTTTCGCGGCGCAGATATCTTTACCTACATCCGGGCTAGGCGCCAGGTCAGCGCCCACTATACGCTGGGCACCAACTGGCGCTCGACCGCCGGCATGGTGGCGGCGGCTAACCGGGTGTTTGCACTGCCGGACAGCCCGTTTATTTATGACAGCGATATCCAGTTTCTGCCCGTTCAGCCTAGCCCGAATGCGCAGAGCAAGCACTGGCAGCTCAACGGTGAGCGCCAGCCGGCGCTGTGTTTGTGGCAGATGGACGCCGACGCCCCGGTCAGCAAAGGTGAATACCAGCAGGCGATGGCGGCAGCGACGGCTGCGCAGATTCAGGCCATCCTGACTCAGGCTCAGGATCACCAGGCGTTATTGGTCAAAGGGGACGAGCAGCGGCCGGTGTCGGCCGGTGATATTGCTGTGCTGGTGCGTACCGGTTCAGAAGCGGCGCTGGTACGCCAGGCACTGGCTGCTCAGGGAATACCCAGTGTGTACCTGTCTAACCGCGACAGTGTGTTTGCCAGTCAGGAAGCGGCAGATTTGCTTCGCTTGCTGGTGGCCGTGCTGCACCCGGAGCAGGAAACCACTTTGCGGGCCGCCCTGGCCACCCGGTTGTTTGCGCTCAGTACCTTTCAGCTCGACAGGCTGAATAACGAAGAAGACGAGTGGGAGCGCTGGATTGCGGAGTTTCGTGACTATCGCAGCCTGTGGCTGCGCCGCGGAGTGCTCCCTATGATTCGTCATGCTTTAACACGCCGTCAGATCGCCGAACGTCTGCTGGGCGAAAACGGCGGCGAGCGCAGACTGACGGATTTACTGCATCTGGGTGAGCTGCTCCAGCAGGCCAGTCAGACCCTGGACAGTGATCAGGCCTTGATCCGCTGGCTGGCTGAACACATGGCCTCGCCGAACGGTAACAGTGATGAACAGCAACTGCGGCTGGAATCCGACAGTCATCTGGTGCAAATCGTCACCATCCACAAATCCAAAGGGCTGGAATACGAGCTGGTCTTTCTGCCGTTTGTCTGCAGTTACCGCAGCACCGAAACCGCGCTGTTCCATGATCCCCAGTCTCAGCAGGCGGTGCTGGATGTCAGTGGCCAAGAGCACAGTCTGGCTTTGGCTGAGCAAGAGCGGCTGGCTGAGGATCTGCGTCTGATTTATGTGGCGCTGACCCGGGCCGTCTATGGCTGTTATGTCGGTATGGCGCCGCTGCGCAATGGACGCAGTACCAAAGAACCTACCGGGTTGCACCTGTCTGCGATGGGCTATCTGATTCAGAACGGCAAAGAAGGCGGGCTGGCCGAGCTGACTGAGGCGCTCAATACGCTGGCGCAAAGTGAGGATATCGGTGTGGAGATCCCGCCCTCGCTGCCTGAGTCGCTCTGGCAACCGGCGTTGAGCGAGCAGCCTGTGCCGCAAGCGGCCCGCTTTTTACATCCCATCGAGCACAACTGGTGGATCACCAGTTATTCCGCTTTGGTGAAGCAGGGCCACTCGGCGCTGGACGCCACCAGCGAATTGCCCGGTTTTGATACCGATTCATCGCAAGACAGTCTGCTGGATGATCCGGACCATGAAATGGCCGTTGCCGCGCCTGAACGCTCTGTGTTCACCTTCCCGAAAGGCGCCAGGCCGGGCACCTTTCTGCACAGCCTGTTTGAGACCATTGAATTCACCGATGCGGCCGACAGTGCTGCCACCACCCAGATCATCAGTGATTTACTGCGACAGGAAAATTACGATCCCGAATGGTTGCCGGTACTGCAGCAATTGCTGACCCAGGTACTGAACTGCGCCCTGGATGGCCAGGATTTGCGTCTTGGCGCCCTTCAGCCGCAGCAACTCCTGGTCGAGATGGAATTCATGCTGCCGATCCACCTGCTGTCATCGGCCCTGCTGAATAAAACGCTGGCCCGGCATGATGCCTTGTCGGCCAAAGCGGGGGAGCTGGGTTTCTCTACGGTCAGCGGGATGCTGAAAGGGTTTATCGATCTGGTGTTTGAATATCAGGGGAAATATTACGTGCTGGACTGGAAATCGAACTGGCTGGGAGACACCCATGAGGCGTACCGTGGTGAGGCATTGAATACGGCGATGAGCGAGCACCGCTACGATCTGCAATATCAGCTCTATGCGCTGGCGCTGCACCGCTTTCTGAAAAGCCGAAAAGCCGATTACGATTATGAGCAGCATTTTGGCGGCGTGTATTACCTGTTTTTACGGGGCGTACGGGCAGAAGACAACAGTGGTATTTTTCATGCCCGGCCAAGCCATGCGCTGCTGAGCGAACTGGAACAGCTGATTGATGGTCAGATCAGCCAGGGAGAGCCTGCCTGATGAGCCTGTTAACCCACACCACCTATGATAGCGCTGTCATCGGCCAGCTTGAGCGATTGACCCGTCAGGGCGTGCTGCGACCGCTGGATAGCCAGTTTGCCAAGTTTATTTGTCAGTCGGTCAACGGACAGGATGATGAAGCCTCACAACAGGTGCTGGCTCTGGCTGCGGCCTGGCTCAGTCAGGAGCTGGGGCGCGGCCATGTTTGCCTGCCGCTGGCGACTGCGGCCAGCCCGCTTTTGGGGCTGCCAAGAGAGATGGCTGAATCGCTGCTGGCGGCATTGCCGGCCGCCTGGCGTTTGCCCGCCAGCTGGCCAGCTGTGCTGAGCCAGTCCGCTGCGGTGTCCGATGGCTCTCAGCCCACGCCTTTGGTGTTGTTCGACAACCGATTGTATCTGCATCGTTACTGGCAATATGAACAGACTGTCGCGCAGCGGCTGCTGGTCTCTGCCGGGCAGGGGCATGTTCGGGGAGGGCGTCAGGCCGGCATGCTGGACACCCTGTTTTCACGCAATTATCGCTATATTTATGACGCCCTGGCAGACTTACGACGCAACGGCACTGACAGTGCGGAGCAGCGCCGGATGATGGTGTGCGATAAGCTGGATGTGGTGGCAGCGGAAACCCTGAACTGGGCTGAGATAGACAGTGTGCTGTGTCAGGCGCAGCGTTTTTCCGATTTGGCGCCGCTTGATCGGCTGATCCCGGATGCCGCTTGTCTGAACTGGCAGAAAGTGGCGGCCGCAACCGCTCTCAGTCGTCAGTTTGCTGTGATCTCCGGCGGGCCGGGAACAGGGAAAACCACCACAGTCGCCAAATTGCTGGCGGCGCTGGTGATGCAGGAGCAGCCCGATACAGAAACGCTTGATTCAGCCAGAGTGCCCCATATTGTGCTGGTGGCGCCGACAGGAAAGGCGGCCGCACGCCTGACCGAATCGATCGGCAAGGCGATTCAGTCTTTGCCTGTGCCGCCGGCGGTTCAGTCGGCGATTCCGACCCAGGCCAGTACCCTGCACCGTTTGCTTGGCGCCATTCCGGGCCGGGCCTCTTTCCGCCATCACGCCGCGAATCCGCTGCATGCCGATGTGCTGGTGGTGGATGAAGCCTCTATGGTCGATTTGCCTATGATGGCCCGCCTGCTGGAAGCACTGCCTGCTCACTGCAAGCTGATTCTGCTGGGCGACAAAGACCAGCTGGCTTCGGTGGAGGCGGGCGCTGTGCTGGGGGATATCTGTGCGTTTTCCGGTCAGGGCTACAGTGCTGAGCAAGCCAGGCAGCTCAGTGAGATGACGGGCTTTGTGCTGCCGGCCGGGCCGTCAGGCGGGCAGAGTCCGGTGGCGGATTGTTTGTGTGTCCTGCAAAAAAGCTACCGTTTTCATGCCTTGTCAGGCATAGGACAACTGGCGAAAGCCATCAACAGCGGCCTGCCCGACAGGCTGGCGACTGTGTGGCAACAGAATTTTACTGATATTCATCAGTACCCGCTCAGTGCTGAGCATTACCAGCGTTTGATCACACAGATGTCCGTTTTTTATCGCCGCTATCTTGAGGCGATTGCTGAGGGTAAAGAGCCCGGCGAGGTGCTGCAGGCGTTTGCCAGCGTCAGGCTGCTGTGTGCGCTCAGGGAAGGGGATTTTGGCGTGAAGGGTCTCAATACACGCATTGAGCGGCAACTGGCCAAAGAGGGGCTGATCGCCCCCGGCGAGGAAACCTGGTATGTCGGGCGGCCGGTAATGATCACCCGCAATGATCATGGTCTGGGTTTGTATAACGGCGATATCGGTATTGCGATGCCAGACCCTGACGGCCGGACTGACAGCAAAGGCCGCCCGGCACTCCGGGTGTATTTCGACATGCCGGACGGCAGTATTCGCAGTTTCCTGCCCAGCCGTCTGCCGGAGCACGAGCTGGTGTATGCGATGACAATTCATAAATCGCAAGGCTCGGAATTTGCCGATACCCTGATGATACTGCCGCCGGATTTCAGCCCGATCCTGACACGGGAGCTGGTGTATACCGGCGTTACCCGGGCCAGGGAAAGACTGTACCTGTATGCTCAGCCAGAGGTGTTGCAGCGCAGTATCCAGCGCTGTATTGAGCGGGCCAGCGGCTTGGAAGCTAACTTAAGCTGAGGGCAGCTTATCCGCCAGTCATTGACTGGCGGTAGCGGCTCACAGTGCCAGCGTCAGGATTTTTGAGCGGCGTTGCAGGTTGTAGAGTGCCTGTTTTGCCATAGGTAAATCAGAGACATCGATTTCGACAAAACCGTGTTCCCTGAACCAGTGCAGGCTGCGGGTGGTCAGCACAAAGAGTTGTTTCAGACCCTGAGTACGTGCCTGATGGCGAATGCGGTTGAGCAGCAGGGAGCCGCGGTCACCGTCGCGATAGTCAGGGTGAACGGCCACGCAGGCCATCTCGCCCATCTGCTCTTCCATAAAGGAATACAGCGCCGCACAGCCGATGATCAGGCCGTCCCGTTCGATCACTGTAAATTGTTTGATTTCCTGCTCCAGCTGTTCGCGGGAGCGGCGAACCAGAATGCCATCCTGCTCCAGCGGGCGAATCAGCGCCAGAATACCGCCGATATCATCTATGTTCGCGCCCCGGACTTTTTCAGCACTGGCCATGACGATTTGCGTGCCTATCCCGTCAAAAGAGAAAAGCTCCTGGATCAGTGCGCCATCTTCTTTATAGCTGATCAGGTGGCTGCGCGGCACACCGGCCCGGCAGGCGGTCATCGCGCCACGCAGAAAACGCGCGGTGCCTGAATCGGCTTTGTTTTGTTCTGTCAGTCGCTGCAGTGTGGCTTCGGCTTCCGCCGGGAGCATTTCCGAAACGATTTGATCATTTTCATCCCTCACGCCCTGATGAGAGCAAAAGCCGATCAGTTTGTCGGCTTCCAGCCGGATCGCCACCTGAGTCGCCACTTCTTCCGAGGTCAGATTGAAACACTCTCCGGTGACCGAGCTGGCAATCGGGCCAAGCAGCACAATGCTGTTCTGATCCAGCTGGCGTTTGATGCCGTCGACATCGATGCGACGGATGCGGCCGCTGTGGCAATAATCGATACCGTCATCAATGCCCAAAGGCTGGGCGATGACGAAGTTGCCGCTGACCACATTGATCTGCGAGCCCGCCATAGGGGTATTGTTCAGACCCATAGAGAAGCGGGCTGTGATATCTAAATGGAGCTGACCCGCGGCCTGCTTGGCAATTTCCAGTGAACGTTCATCGGTAACCCGGACGCTTTTATGGTACGGGGTGCTGTAGCCGTGCACATCAAGCAGGTGGGAGATCTGCGGACGGGCGCCATAAACCAGCACGATACGCAGCCCGAGGCAGTTCAGCAGGGCAATATCGTTGACGATATTGCGGAAATTGTTATCGGCGATGGCTTCACCGCCCAGCATAATCACCAGCGTCTTGCCGCGGTGGGCATTTACATAAGGCGCTGATTGGCGAAAACCTTTCACCAGCGCAGTGCTTCTGAGCTTCACTCTGTCTTCCGTTACAAAAATTAATAGGGATCAAGCATGCCTGCATGTTGCCTGTTTATCCACTGCGCAGCAAGCATGAAAATCACTCAGGACGCGCAACGCCGGGAGGAAAATATTGAGTCGAGATCCCATTCTGACATTACGTACTTATTCGATGCGCCGAAGCGACGCCAGATAAGCGTATAGTTGTAGAACGTGCGGATGACTGGCAATGTTAATGGCATTCAATAATTACACCCGGTGGCAGGCAGCCACAGTACTGTTTATCTTGGTGAGCGGCCTTGCGTTAAGCGGCTTTATTGCGGTGGGGGCAGCCAAGGGAGACTGGTTTACCCCTACGCCTGAACCCAGTATTTATGGTACCTGGATAGAGCAGGACGTGGCGCCCTACGCCGCGGATCAGTTCGAACTCAGAGCTGATGGTGTCTATGTGGCAGGCCGTCTGGTCAGTACCCGCTATGAATGGGATGGCAGTCAGTTACGTTACCGCATGGGGGATGAGACTTACCGTTATACTTTTGAAGAAGGTCAGTTCATCCGCCAGCAGCCTGCGCATTATGTGTCTTCGTTCGCACGCCAGGGAGCCAAACAGGGCTCTTAAATCCCCGGACGGGTCACCCGGATTTATTCTTCTTCCTTGAGGCGGGAAAAAAGCTGGTGGACCGGAAGCTTATTTAAGGCCACTTTGCGCAGTGTATCTGCAGTCTGGGCTGTGCCTCCCAGGCAACGCTGGATCACAGTGTTGATTTGTTGCGGAGAATTGCCGTCACTGGCCAGATTGCGGATCCACTGATATTCGACAGCGTTTGGATCAAGTAAGGTTTCTTTGCCAACTTTAAACTGATTGTTCATGCCAGTCCTTCCTGAAATGTCATGCTCTGGGGCTTAACGCCCGTTAAAGGTGCTCGCATTGCTGTTTGTCGTTTTGTTGCCATGCTGACATTGTCTGTCTGCTGGGCAATGATGTCGTTTGTATGACGTTTTTATTAAACCGTTATATTGTGACACTTATATGACAGCCAGTGCGTATTATTAATCTTTCGTGACAATCAAAACAAGACTTTGACATTGGTTATGATAAAACAGCCTAACATTGTGGCTTTATATGGACATGGTATGTTTGAGATAACCTGCCATGCGTTAACCTGTCGATATTACTAAGGCATTTCTGTGTTCCAACAATTTTCCCTGCTAAGAAAACTGACCTTTGTTTCCTGTGTGTTCGGCCTGGCGGCGTGCGCCAAACCGGTTGACCGCGGCCAGCAATACCTTGATGGCGAGTTTGATGATCTGCTGAACCCGGTTACCAATGTGGTATCGGATAAACCTCGCGATTACAGCCGCTTCGAAGCGCAAGCGGAGCAAGTGCTCACCCGCTCTCCTTCTATGATGCTGCGTTATCAGAATTTGTATCAGCAGATTAACGACTGGGCGGCGAACAGCGGCGATCCGACATCTTTCTCTCAGTACGGTTTGACGACTGAGCAGATGGGTGGCGGTGACGGTTACGGCAATGTGATGTTCACCGGTTACTTTTCGCCGGTGATCGAATTGCGTCACGAGCAGGACGACAGGTTCAAATACCCGGTTTACGCGCTGCCAGAATGTAACGGCCAGTGTCCGACCCGTGCCGAAATTTACAATGGTGCACTGGCAGGTCAGGGTCTGGAGCTGGGGTATTCCGCCTCCAAGCTGGATGTGTTCATGATGGAAGTGCAGGGCAGCGGTTTTGTCCATTTCGAGGACAATGACGAGCTGCAGTATTTTGCTTATGGCGGTAAGAACGGCCATCCTTATGTCAGTATTGGTAAAGTGCTGATTGAGCGCGGTGAGGTGCCCAGGGAGAAAATGTCCCTTAAAGCGATCGCGGAGTGGGTCAGTGAGCATGATGATGCCACAGTGCGTGAACTGCTGGAGCAGAATCCGTCTTATGTCTTCTTTAGTCCGCGCGACGAGCTGGATGTGCTAGGCACTGCGGGTATTCCGCTGCTACCTATGGCTTCGGTGGCGGCTGACCGGGAATTCTTACCTATGGGCAGTGTATTGCTGGCTGAAGTGCCCCAGCTGGATGCGGACGGCAACTGGAACGGCAAACATGTATTAACCTTGCTGATGGCGCTGGATACCGGCGGCGCAGTCAAGCGTAACCATCTGGATCTCTACCATGGTATGGGCGCTCAGGCCGGCATAGATGCCGGTCATTACAAGCATTTTGGCCGGGTATGGAAACTGGGACTGACGCCAGATACCGACGCTGAGCTGACGGAACAGAGAATCGAAGTCAGTCAGAAAGCCGTGGTATCGCCGGTGGATACCACGCTGACCTTCAATGAGGAAGCCGTTGTGGCCCAGCCGGCTCAACAGGCGCAGGGACTGGACAACTGACAGCAGAGCGCGTATAAAAACGCGCTCATTCTCAACACACTCTGACAGGCCGTTATGCAGCATCCCGACACTCCAGCATCAGACAATTATAACCAGCGTTTTGGCGGCACCCGCCGTTTGTATGGTCATCAGGAAGTTGAGATCCTGAGGGCTGCTCATGTCTGTGTGATTGGCATCGGCGGTGTCGGTTCCTGGGCTGCCGAAGCCCTGGCCCGCTCTGGTATCGGCCAACTGACGCTGATCGACATGGATGATGTCTGTGTGACTAACATCAACCGTCAGATCCATGCCATGTCGGGGACGGTAGGCCGCAGTAAGATTGAGGTGATGGCAGAGCGGATTACGTTAATCAATCCGGACTGCCAAGTGAACCTGATTGACGATTTTATTACCCCGGAAAATATCCCCGAGTACATCGGCAGTCAGTTTGATTACGTGCTGGATGCGATTGATAGTGTCAAACCCAAAGCGGCGTTGCTGGCGTTCTGTAAGCGAAATAAAATCAAGGTAATTACCACAGGCGGTGCGGGCGGCCAGATTGATCCGACCCAGATCCAGATCGCGGATCTGGCCAAAACCATTCAGGATCCGCTGGCGGCGAAAATCCGCAATATGCTGCGCCGCTTCTACAACTTCAGCAAAAATCCGGCGCGCAAATTTGGCATCGACTGTGTGTTCTCAACCGAGCAGCTCAAATACCCTCAGGCTGACGGCAGTGTCTGTGAGGCCAAATCGACCGCGGAAGGCCCGAAACGCATGGATTGTGCAACCGGCTTTGGCGCGGCCACTATGGTCACCGCGACCTTCGGATTTGTGGCGGTCTCCCGCATTTTGCAAAAACTGATTGAAAAACACCGCTGACAGCCGCCGCTGCGTGAGCCGTGTGTCAGCGGCTCACGTTAGTGATAATGGCGTCGACAATGGCTTTCAGGCCGTTGCTGCGAGATGGACTCAGGTGCGCCAGTAATCCCAGCTGTTCGAAATACCCGTCGATGTCAAACCCCAGAATCTGCTCTGCAGTTTTTCCCTCGTAGGCGGCCAGCACCAGACAAATCAGCCCTTTGACAATTCTGGCGTCGGAATCGGCGGCGAAATGGTAATGACCGTTTTCACTGTGCTGAACCAGCCACACCTGACTTTCACAGCCACTGATTTTCACTTCCTCGCGTTTCAGCGTCTCCGGCAAAGCGGGCAGTTGCTTGCCAAACTGAATCACATGGCGGTATCTGTCTTCCCAGCCGCTGCTTGCCTGCATCCTGGCCAGAATGTCATCAGGGGTAATGGTGGTGCCGAACGGATGGCTCGGTAAATCGGTGAATACTGTCATGGACACTCTCTCTGGTTACAGCATGTCACAGGCTTTGTGCAAAGCCGCGACAAAGCAGGCGACGTCTTCTTCGCTATTATAGAGGGCAAAAGAGACACGCAAAGTCCCGGTTAACCCCAGCGCATCCAGCATAGGGTGCGCACAGTGATTGCCGGCACGCAGCGTCACCCCTTGCTGGTCGAGCAGGGTGGCAATGTCCTGATGGTGAATGCCGTCAACCACAAACGAAAACAGACTGGTATTGGGCTGCAGGCCGATAATCCGCAGACCTTCAATGTCTTTAATGCCCTCGATGGCAAGCTGGCACAGGTGCCGGATATGCGCTTCCGCGCCCTGTCGGTCAATACTGTTCAGCCAGTGCAGGGTGGCTGCGAAGGCGATGACCCCGGAAATATTGGGGGTGCCGGCTTCAAATTTGCCCGGCAAACCGGTGAACTGTGTGCCGTCAAACGACACCTTTTCCACCATTTTTCCTCCCCCATGCCAGGGCGGCATGGCTTCCAGCAGTGCCTGTTTGCCGTACAGCACGCCGATACCAGACGGACCAAACAGTTTGTGGCCTGAGAAAACATAGAAATCGGCATCCAGCGCCTGAACGTTAACCTCTTCATGCACTATGCCCTGCGCACCGTCGATAACCACTATGGCGTTTTTCGCATGCGCCGCTGTGATAATGGCCTCTACCGGGTTTCGCGTGCCGGACACATTGGTGACATGTGCGACTGCCACGATCCGGGTTCTGGCCGTCAGCCGCTGGTGAAAGGCAGCCATGTCCAATGTGCAGTCAGGCAGCATAGGCAGCTTGACGACTTTCGCCCCTGTCTGCTCGGCAACTATCTGCCAGGGCACTATATTGGCATGGTGTTCCAGTTCGCTGACCAGTATCTCATCGCCCGGTTGCAGGGTGCTGCGGGCCCAGGTTTGGGCGATCAGGTTTAAGGCTTCCGTTGCCCCGCGGGTCCAGATGATCTCTTTCGGGCTGCTGGCGTGAATGAACTGGCGCACCGTCTCTCTGGCCTGTTCGAAACGCTGCGTCAGGCTGGCGGTCAGTTGGTGGCTGCCACGATGAACGTTCGCATTCTGGTAGCGATAGTAATTGTCCAGCGTCTGGATCATCGCCAGTGGTTTCTGCGCGGTCGCCGCACTGTCCAGATAGACAATGGGATGGTCTGTATCCTGCTGAACAGCAGGAAACTGGGCGCGGATAGTCTGAATGTCAAATGGCGCAGTCATGCTTAAACTCGTTGGTAGCCGGTAAAGCGGATCATCCTCATTATTGGCCACTGAGGCAAGGGAAGCAGAGCCGATCGCATAAAAAAATGGCACCGCGTTGGGGCGCAGTGCCATAAAGAAGTTTTGACAGACAGGTCAAAAAACAGGAAGTAAATCGGTAGCACTCCGGCTACCCGCCCAGAAGAGACCGGGCAATATGCAAACACAACATTGCAACCTGAGGGGTAACAAAAGCTGATAAACAATTCTGCAATTAAGCAAAATTACAGCGTTTTACCCTTGAGATTGCGGCGCCAATCTTAGGGTTTCTGTGGTACTTGAACAATCGACAATTTATAATGACCTGGATAAAAAAAACTAATGCAACCAGTATGGCAGGACATTATGTCAAGACGACTCCCACCACTTAATTCGCTGAAAGTATTTGAGGCTGCCGCCCGGCACCTGAGTTTTACCCGGGCGGCGGAGGAGCTGTTTGTTACACAGGCCGCGGTCAGCCACCAGATTAAAGCACTGGAGGAATTTCTGGGCCTGAAGCTGTTTCGCCGGCGTAACCGTTCCTTGTTGCTGACCGAAGAGGGGCAAGGGTATTTTCTCGATCTGAAAGATATCTTCAGTGCCATTTCCGATGCCACCGACAAAGTGTTGGAACGGGGTTCAAAAGGGGCGCTGACCATTAGTTTATCTCCCAGTTTTGCCATCCAGTGGCTGGTGCCCAGGCTGAGTGACTTTAATCAGCAGCATCCTGATGTCGATGTCAGAATCAAAGCGGTGGATCTGGATGAAGGCTCTTTGACTGATGATGTGGATGTGGCGATTTATTATGGCCGCGGCAACTGGCCGGGGCTGCGTTGCGACCGGCTGTATCAGGAATTTCTGGTGCCTGTCTGTTCCCCTATGCTGCTCAGTGGCCCTAAGCCGCTGGACACCCTGGCTGATCTGCAAAAGCACACCCTGTTACATGACGGCTCGCGCAAGGAATGGAAAAACTACATGCGCGAGTTCGATATTCCGGGCGCCAATGTCAATCAGGGGCCGATTTTCAGCCACTCGACTATGGTGTTGCAGGCCGCGATCCACAGTCAGGGGATTGCACTGGCCAACAATGTGCTGGCGCAGCCTGAGCTGGAAGCCGGCCGGCTGGTCTGTCCGTTTGATGAAGCTTTGCTGAGCAAAAATGCCTTCTATCTGGTGTGTCAGGAAAAGCAGGCCGAAACCGGCCGGATTCAGATCTTCCGTGACTGGGTGCTGGAGAAAGCCCGTAAAGAACAGGAAGAGGGCCCGATCCCTCAGCCTGAATATCAGGCTGAGGCCATGGCCTGATCCCATCAGCGTTAGTCCGGGTCTGTGTTGTCGGTTCTGCACTGGTCGATCCGCGATTAAACATCAGGGTGGGCCAGTAACTCTGGCTCAGTCTGGCAATCGAGTATGAGAGGAAATCTGTGGAATATCTGATAACGACACCAGAAAACGGCCAGTTTGCTGCCACCTTTCTGTTTGCCCACGGCGCCGGCGCCGGGATGGATCATGCGTTTATGACGGCGGTTGCCCAAGGGTTGGCCGCCGAAGGGATTCGCGTGGTGCGTTTTGATTTTCCTTATATGGTGAAACGGCGGGAAGACGGCAAAAAGCGTCCACCGGACCGGCAGCCAAAGCTGCTGGTGGATTTTCAGCGCCATATTGACCATTTCAGCCCGCAAGGGCCGCTGGTGATCGGCGGCAAATCAATGGGCGGCCGTATGGCCAGCCTGATGGTGACGGAAGCTGCCGAATCGACACCGGATGTCCACAGCTGTCAGGACAAGGTCTGCGGCGTCGCTTGTCTGGGGTTCCCGTTTCATCCGCCGGGCAAACCGGAGAATTTTCGCGGCGATCATCTGAAAACAATCGCTGTCCCGACCCTGATTCTGCAGGGCGAGCGCGATACCTTTGGTACCCGCAGTGAGGTGGAAGGGTGGAGCTATGCCGACACAGTGACGCTGTCTTTTCTGCCGGACGGTGACCACAGCTTCAAACCACGCAAAGCCTCGGGTTTTAGCGAAGCCGGTAATCTGGCGCAGGCTGTCGATGTACTGGCCCGCTTTATTCACCAGTGCGTATCAAACTGAGATCATTCCATGAATCACAACACAGAAGGACAGAGTGAATGCAAAGCCGGAGTATGATTGTTTTTGCCGCGATCAGCGGTGCCATTGGGGTAGGTTTGGGAGCCTTTGCCGCTCACGGACTGAAAGGGCAACTGAGTCCGAATTTGCTGGATGTTTTTAAGACAGGGGTGGATTACCAGCTCTGGCACAGTCTGGCGTTGTTGGGCTGCGGTATTTGGGCACGCAATTTTTCTGCAAAAGCGCTATCATACGCGGCCCTGTTATTTGCAGTGGGGATCTGTCTGTTCAGTGGCAGCCTTTATCTGCTGGCATTGACGGGGATGAAGTGGCTTGGTCCCGTAACACCACTGGGGGGACTGTGTTTTATTCTAGCCTGGTTGTCACTTGCTGTGGCGGCCTGGCGTTCTGCGTGAGGACTCGTGGTGAATCAGGTTCTGTTGTACTGCCGTCAGGGATTTGAAAACGAATGTGCCGGAGAGGTGCAGGATAAAGCCAATAAACTCGAATTGTTTGGCTTTCCGCGTGCGAAGAAAAATACCGGTTATGTACTGTTTGAATTTTATCAGGCAGGGGATGCTGATAAGTTCGTGCAACTACAGCCGTTTTCTGAGCTGATTTTTGCCCGTCAGATGCTGGTAGTGACAGCACGTCTGGAAGATTTACCGACCGATGATCGTATCAGTCCTATTCTGGCTGAGGCGGAAGCCTTGCCGCGTTGTGGCGATCTGCGGGTTGAAACCCCGGACACCAACGAAGCCAAAGAACTGCTGAAGTTCTGCCGCAAGTTTACTGTGCCATTGCGTCAGGCATTTCGTAAGCAGGGGGCTTTGTACGCCAAAGATAACCCGAAAAAGCCGGTGTTGCACTTGTGCTTCACTGAACCGGGCTGCTGTTTTATCGGTTATTCCTACACCAATAACAACTCACCATTTTTCATGGGGATCCCGCGGCTGAAGTTCCCGGCGGATGCGCCAAGCCGTTCTACCCTCAAGCTGGAAGAGGCATTTCATGTCTTTATTCCGCGTGAAGAGTGGGATGAGCGACTGGCCTCTGGCATGTGGGGCGTGGATCTCGGGGCTTGCCCTGGTGGCTGGACCTATCAGCTGGTGAAGCGCTCCATGTTTGTCCATGCTATCGATAACGGGCAAATGGCCCAGAGTCTGATGGATACGGGGCAGGTGAAGCATCACATGGTGGATGGCTTTAAGTTTGAGCCGCCCCGTAAAAACGTGACCTGGCTGGTGTGTGACATGGTTGAAAAACCGGCCCGGGTCGCGCATTTGGTGGGGCAGTGGCTGATTAAGGGTTGGGCCAAAGAAACCATCTTTAACCTGAAACTGCCCATGAAAGGCCGCTATGAAGAAGTACTGCAGGATATTGAAAATCTGAAAGTCTTTCTGATTCAGAATGGCATGAAATTCCGCCTGCAGGCCAAGCACCTCTACCATGACCGCGAAGAAATCACGGTCCATATCCAGAGTCTGGATAACCGTCATCCTCACTAGCCGATCAGACTAGTCGATCTGATAGCTGGCGGGCTGCTCAGCCCGCCAGCTGAAATCGGATATCCTGCAAATTAAAGCCAAGCTCTAAATCGGTTTTCAGCCTGGCAACCGCTTTACTGGCTCTTGCGCTGTCTTGGTTGGGTTCGATTTTCTTGCGCCACTTCTCCGGGAGATCGTCTGCGGACAAAATGCTGTCGAGATCCGGGTAATGTTGTAACAATTCACACGCCGCTTTGGGGCCGATTCCCGGTACGCCCGGAATTTTGCTTGAGCTGATCCCCGCCAGTCCCCAGTAATCGGGCAACTGCTCAGGACGGACCCCGAATTCTTTTGCGATGAAGGGGCTGTCAAGCCATCGCTGCTGGAAGTAATCACGGATCATCACAGTCGGGCGCAACAGCTGGCAGTAGCCTTTGTCGGTTGACACTATGGTGACCTGACCGCCATGGTCCGCTACTTTGAGCGCCAGAGTGGCAATTAGATCATCGGCTTCATCGCCGTCAGACAGCAGTGAGTCGACGCCCAGCGCCATGAAATCGTCCTGTATCTGCTCCATCCCTGCCTGCAGTTCCGGCGGCATAGGTTTGCGCCCTTCTTTATAATTGGGCAACAGTTCAGCCCGCCAGCCTCTGTCATCACCATGATGGTCAAACACCGCCACGATATGGGTTGGCTGGCTGATGGCAATAATTTTACCCAGCGCCTGACAGCACACTTTACTGGTGTTGGCGATATCGGGCTCGCCCGGCTGGGCGGCATGCACACGGCGGATCAGGTTGAGGGCATCAATGACGACTAAGTGTATGGACATATATATCAACAATAGTAAAACAGGGCCTGCTGGCCCTGTATTCTACGTTGCATGGCAAATTATTTCACCATGTCGGGGTGAGTGAGGATCCGGTAGCAGGGAATATATTCGCTGCCCGGCAGTTTCATGCGTCGCTGAGCGACGAAATTTTTGAGCAGCTTATCCATGCGCTTCATCAGGGATGGATCGCCGTTGATCAGGAAGGGGCCTTTGCGCTCAATTTCTTTGATCCCTTCTTCTTTGACGTTGCCGGCGACAATACCGGAAAAAGCACGGCGTAAATTGGCGGCAAGCTGTTCCGGCCGCTGGTTGAAGTGCAGATCCAGACTGCCCATGGCCTCGTGGTTGGGTTCAAAGGGCAACTGAAATTCCGGCGGGATTTTCAGCGACCAGTTGTAACAATACGCATCCCCGGTTTCCTGACGGTATTCTTTGGTTTGCGGCATCGCCGCTTTCATGATGCGGGCCACTTTCGCCGGGTCATCTATGACTATCTGATAATGTTTGGTTGCTTCTTCACCCAAGGTATCGCGCACGAAGCTGTCCAGGGTGCGGAAATACGGCTCACTGCTTCTCGGACCTGTGAGCACCACAGGCAAAGGTTGATCCTGATTTTCCGGATGCATCAGAATACCTATGATGTACAGCAGCTCCTCGGCGGTTCCGGCTCCCCCGGGGAAGATGATGATACCGTGACCGACACGGACAAAGGCTTCCAGCCGCTTTTCAATGTCTGGCATGATCACCAGCTCATTGACGATAGGGTTGGGTGGCTCGGCGGCAATGATGGACGGTTCGGTCAGGCCGATAAAGCGGCTTTTACCGTATCTTTGCTGGGCATGGCCGATGGCGGCCCCTTTCATTGGCCCTTCCATGGCACCGGGCCCGCAGCCGGTGCAGATATTCATCTCACGTAATCCTAACTGGTGGCCGACATCCCGGGTGTATTGATATTCTTCCGGGTTAATGGAGTGACCCCCCCAGCAGACCACGATATTGGGATCTTCCCGTGAGCGGACTGTCTGGGCGTTACGCAAAATACTGAAGATGAAATTGGTGATGTGCGGTGCACTGGTCAGGTTTAAATCGTTGCGCTGGTTAACGTGTACGTTGACGTAAATAATGTCCCTCAGCACGGCAAACAGGTGCTCCTGAATACCGCGAATAATTTTACCGTCGACAAAGGCGTGCTCGGGTGGATCTTTGAGTTCGAGTTTTATCCCGCGTTCTCTTCTCAGTACATTGATATCAAATGACTTATTGAGTTCCAGCAGTGCGTTGGAATCGTCACTGTTACTGCCTGAATTAAGCACAGCCAGTGAACAGTTGCGGTACAGGCGATACAGGTCGCTGGCCGCTGTGGCCTTCAGGCTGTCAACTTCGAGTTGCGACAGCAGTGTCATCGCACCAACCGGGCTGATGTGTGTAATCATGCTTACCTCCCTGGAGACGAATACAGAGGCTGAAGCTTCTGTATGTAAGCGATTTTCCTGGCGGATAAAAGATCGACCGCGGATGGAAATACCGGGCATTTTCCTGACCCGTACTATTGAACATACACAGGCTTACAGGGTTTGCCTAGGGCAGGGAGAAAAAAAAGAGTTTGTGTAGCAGTAGGTTAGAGCTTGGATTTGCCGGCGGCTAAGTGAGTAATCAGTGATTAAGCGATCCAAATCAGATGGTTGCGGCCAGCGTGTTTCGCGCTGCTCAGGGCCTTTTGTCCCCGTTCGATCACCTTGCCTGGGGTGTCGGTGTCATCAAACAGCGTCGCGCCGATAGAGGCCGAAATGGTGACGTTCTTTTCCCTGAACCGGAAGGGGAGCTGCAAAATGGCTTCACGAATACCGGACAGCCGGCGATGACGTTCATCTTCGGCGATATCTGGCAGGATCAGCATGAACTCGTCATTGCCGACCCGGGCAATAAAGTCGGTATCTCTGAGATGCTGGTGCACAGTACGGGCGATAATCTTCAGCACTTTGTCGCCAGCCTGGAAACCATAGTTGTCATTGAGATCCCCGAAGTGATCGATATTGACAATGGCCAGGCACAGCGGGTGCTGATAGCGAATCCAGCGGCGGTATTCGTGCTCCAGCCGGTCATGAAAAGCCGCCCGGTTATAAACACGGGTCAGCGGGTCAAGGAATATCCGGCGTTGCAGATCTTCAATCTGACGATGCTGGTTCTGCGTTTGCTGATACAGGTGCTCGGCACGATTCTGGTGGTAATGCAGTTGCTCCAGCAGCGCCTGTTCACGGTTTTCAAGCGAGCGCTGGCGCTCGACCAGTTGCCTGAGTGAGGTATCAAGAGCATGCGCGGCGCCGCGCCAGCTTTCCAGGTTGGTGTATTGTGTCAGTGCGTGGTGAAAGCGGTCAGACAGTTGGCCAAGCTCGGCAGTCAGTTCAGCGCGGTGCTTGTGCAGCGCTTGCCCCTGATCGGCGGTCTGGCGCGTCGTTTGTTCCAGTGCCGCCAGATCGCCGCTGATGACATCAAGAAATTTTTGCGAATGGCGGCGTTCGTGAATAAAGCTGTCCAGCGCCAATCGCAACACATCCAGGCACAGTTCGACCAGCGAAATGGGCTCGACACCGGCGAGCAATTGGTGCCGTATGGCCAGTAACTGTTCGCCGGATTCACCCTCAGCATCCAGCTCTGTGATGATCTGTTGCAGCTCGTTGCACAGCTTATGCTGTAAATCGTTGTCTTTTGAGCGTGATTCACGTTCGATGCTGACAGGCACTGTCAGTAGTTTCAGGGCGCGATCATACAGACCGAACAGTTGGGTGATTTGCTGGTGGCTGTGGTGAAGTGAATCAGGCGCCTGGGACAGAAGATCATGGATGTCGCGTTTGAGCTGAACCGGCAGGGCCGGGATGCGTTTCAGGCTTTCAGAGCTTTGCCGGATCAGATCAGACAGGCGTTCCATGGTCGAATGGGTGGAGGTTTGCCGGAGCAATAACCGTTCGACCTGGGCCAGATGCGGCACAATCTTGCTGATATCTTTGTTTTGCTCAAGATCGGTACGCAGGGAATCAAGCCGTTTGTCCAGCTCGCTATCCAAGCCTTTACAGGCGACGGACATACGGGCAATCAGGCGTTTTAAAATAACGATCTCACGACGCGATTTTAATGACACATCGCGGTAGGACAATTGAGCCTGATCCAAACGCAGCTTCAATTCACTCACATCAGAAGCTGCATTATATTTCGCAGTCACGTCGACTAATGATTACCTTATCTAAACATCCGTTACACCCAGCGCCAGGCGCTGTGCAAGCTCGGATGTTAGCAAAAATGTTCTGATGAGTTGAACATTATTAACGGCTTGTTTTCCCAGACACAAACGCTCGCGTGCTTTTTATGCTATTTCGTGATCTTTGTACCTCTAAACAGCGGAAATACTGAGCGTTTTTTCCTCAGAGGTGCCGACGCCAGTCATATTCCTGATGGGAGGAGGTCTGCACCCTGACCAACCCTTTGTCCATCGCCAGTATGCATGCGCGGCGGATATTCTCGCCGGCGAAACTGGCGGCCGGGGCTGCTTCAATGGCACTCAGGTGCACCCATTGGCTGCCGGTTTCGGTTTTGCTTATCTGACGGGCGGCATGGGTGGCCATCAGCAGAATGTCGATCAGTTCCTGATCATTGATGGCGGTACAGGCCCGGGGCAGGAAAGGGTACTCGGCCATCCCTATTCGTACCCGGCTGTCGAGCTGCCTGTCGTTCATGAAATTGTCCACCAGTTGTTTGATGGAATCTGCCAGCTGCTGAGGCGCACTTTCAAGGCGCGAGTTTGGCTCTATGTACAGGAACATGGCATCGGAAAAATGGTACAGGCGGGCCGGCTCGCAAATCTGGGCTTTGAGGTAATCACCAAACTGGCGTTCCAGCTCCAGTCCCTGCTGGTAGCCATGTTCCAGATAGACATGTTTGAGTAGCGGGACTTCAAACAGGGCAAAGCGCAATCGGTCGCTCAGAGGTTCGTTGATGATCTCTCCCAGGTGCCACTGCTCGAAATGCGCACTGCTCTGCTGCAGCGAGCTGGAGAGTCTGGCATTGAGCATTCTCAGGTTGCGCAGGCCGCTGCGGGGGTGGGTGTAGAATTCATCCCGCAGCAGTGTCAGGCGTTCCCGCCAGCGGCGTGCAGAGCGGTGACGGTACCAGAGCACCAACAGGGCCAGCAGCAGGGCGATGAACAGCACTGTGGTGATATTCTTTTGCTGGTACAGGGCTTTTTCCTGGGTGAATTGCTGTCGTTCCAGTTCTTCTAACTGCAGTGCCCGCGCCATCATGCGTTGCTGCTGGCGGAACACTTCGGCATTACTTTTCACCTGATTTTCCTGCAAAGAGGCATACAACTGCTCATAGCGGCGCTGGCTCAGCAGGGCGTTGTAATAGTCTTTCTGCTTCTCAAATGCGGCCGACAGGCTGATTTCTCCCTGCATTTGCAGAGCAGGCTGTGCTTTGGGCAAACGGCTGGCCGCCAGCAGGGCCGCCTGAATGGTCGAGATCGCCTGCGCGGTTTTATCTTCTGCCAGCTCAAGCTGTCCCTGGAGCAGCTGTGTCTTGATCAGGGTGATTTCATCATCGCTTTCCTGCGCCAGCTGGCGGGCATGGTGCAGGTATTGTTCGGTTTTCGGGTAGTTATAGAGTTTGAGATAAACGCGGGCGATACTCAGGCGCAGCTTGGAGGAGCGCGTGGGTAAGCGAAGCTGGTTTTCCTGGTCTAACGCATTGAAGTAATGCACCAGTGCAAGGTTGTAGCGGCCCTGCTGTTCGTAAATATTGGCTATCAGCGCCAGGGTGCGGGCCAGAGGGATGGTGCGATTGAAGTGCTCGAAAAACTCCCCTGCCTGCGTCGCGTGTTCCAGTGCTTTGTCAAAGACTTTGCGCTCTTCATAGAGCGTGGCCAGCTCCAGGTTGGCGATCGCCATTTTGCCGTGATCGTCATTTTCCTGCGCCAGCCAGTAGCCGCTCAGCAAACGATCCAGGGCCAGATCATAGTGCTGGTGCCGAAGATAATGCATCCCGTGATTGAGCAGGAAGTTGATTTCCTCTTTGGCGTTATCAAGCTCAGACAGGTCGCGCTTGGCACGGATATACATTTTCTCTGCCTGTCTTTCATCGCCAAGGGTAGATTCGATATCGGCACGCAGCATCAGCAACTGATACTGCAGAATTTTGATTTGTTCGCTGCGTTGCAGTTTCTCATCGCCGGCGATGACCTGATCGATTTTATCCAGCCGGGCCGCCGCGGAGGAGGCATCGCCCATCCCGTGCCATAGAATATCGGCATGGATGAGCTGGGTTTCGAGCAGCGTATAGTTGAATGCGTTGTCAACCGCCAGTGCTTCGGCTTCGTTGATGGTGCGAATGGCGTCGCTTTGCGCATTGAGCAAAGACTGCGCTCTGGCTTTTATTTGCAGCGCATTGATGGTGCTCAGCGGGGTGCGGATAGAGTGGTCAGTTTCTTCATTAACATGGACGCGAGAGCTGTCGACAGGCACACTGAGGCGACGTTGGTTCAGGTAGCGTTCGGTGATCTCCAGCGCTTTTTCCGGGCTGGTTTCCAACAGGAGATCGGCATCGGCCAGAATAGGGGTGGCATAAATCTTCGCCTGAGCCGGCAGGGCGGTGAGAAACAAAAGCAGGATGCTGAAGAGCCAGTCACGACAGTTCATAGCGCACTTATCCATCAGGAAACACGGCCCTCATATTACTGGCTCAGGACGTCAAGTCCAGCAAAGTAAAGCGATTTGCCGGACTTGACTGCTAAGCGGGCGAGCCTTTACTGACGTGCCATGCGATCGTTGTTGCTTGGCGTCTTGCCCTGATTGGTGCGGTAAGGGTTAATATCCAGACCGCCACGGCGGGTGTAGCGGGCGTAAACAGTCAGTCGCTCCGGCTGGCAAAAACGCATCAGATCCATGAAGATCCGCTCAACACACTGTTCGTGGAATTCATTGTGATTGCGGAAAGACACCAGATAGCGCAGCAGTTTTTCACGATCGATCCGCTTGCCTTTATAGGCAATCCGCACACTGCCCCAGTCTGGCTGACTGGTGATCAGGCAATTAGATTTCAGCAGATGGCTGTGCAGCACTTCCTCTACTTCCTCGCCACTGGCGGCATTGCTCAGCAGCTCAGGTTCAAAGTCGAAACTGGTAATTTCAATATCCTGCTCATCAATGCATTCACCGGCAAAATCCACGATAGGCTGATCGGTAAAGTCACTCAGCGGCTGGATAGTCACGTCCACATCCATCCCGGCGCAGGCGGATAAATCTTTCTGCAGAATATCTGCCACTTCCTGCCAGCTGCCGAAACGGGTATTGTTCAGGCTGTTCAGGAAGAGTTTGAAAGATTTGGATTCAATCAGGTTAGGGCTGCTGGCGGGCAGACGCACTTCACCGATAGCCACCTGAGGCAGTCCTTTGCTGTTGAGCCAGGACAACTCGTACAGGGTCCAGATGTCATACCCGGTGAATGGCAGGTCGTCGCTCAGCGACAGATCATCACGATTTAGCTTACGCGGCACGGCCTGCAGCAGAGTGGGATCGTACTGATCTTTGTATTCGCTTTTTTGGCCAAGAGTTAAACCGGCTAGTTCTTTCGCGTCTTTGTATTTGCTCATATTGTCCTGGACACACACACTTGGATTAGAATAGGCAAAGTTTACTGAATCTTGCTTGAGGTTGCGAATGAATCATCCTGTAACGGCCGCATTGGCTGAATTTTCTTCCCGTTTTATTAAAGTGTGGCACGATGAGCGCGCCTGTCTGCCCTGCAGCAGCGATCTGATTGGCCTCACATCCCCTTGTATCGAAACGGATAATGGCGATACCGTGAGCTGGCAGCCGGTCGCGCGTGAGCCAGCTGGCCGTTTTGATGCGGTTGAAACCGGTATTGAACTTCGTCTGCATCCGGATATTACGGCGTTTTACGGCAGCTTTTTCAGTGGCGATATGGCGGCCCGTTTCAAGGCGCTGGAATTTGACCTGCTGCAGGTGTTTAGTGAGTCGGATCATGAGCGCCTGCAGGAAAACATCCTGGGTCACTTGGTGACTCAGCGCCGGCTGAAGCTCAAGCCGACTGTTTTTATCGGGGTGATGGATGCAGAAGATCAGGTAATTGCTATCTGTAATCTGACCGGCAACGTCATTCTCGAGACGCTGGGCAAATCAGACCGGGAGGTGCTGGCGTACGATGTCGAGACCTTTATCCGTCAGCTCGAGCCTGTTGTGAAGGTGAGTTAAGCCATGTATGTCGTTGAGCTACAGTTTGAATGCTTTGACAACACCACTGTCGCTGCGGTGGAGCAGGCGATCAATGGCCTGATGGATGCGCTGCGCTATAACGGCCAGGTGCTGGGGCGGGAGTTCCCAGTCGTGATGGATGACGCCGTGTTTAAAGTGCGGGCTGTCTGTCCGGAGAAAACCAGCCTGCATAGCCAGTTTCACAGTCCGCAGGTCAAAGCGGGTATCAACCGGCTGACACAAGCCAGTCTGCTGGCTCCGAAAATTAAAGTCCTGGGGCGTGATATCAATTCGGAAGCCACGGCCGAAGAAGCACCGGGCTGGCAGGTGCTGTATACCACTTATGTGCACACCTGCTCGCCGCTGCGCAGCGGCGACAGCTTATTGCCTATCCCTTTGTACCGGATTCCGGCGACCTTTAACGGCGATCATAAAGCCTTGGTCAAATGGCAGACCGAATGGCAAGCCTGTGATGAAATTCAGATGGCCGGAGGCTGTAAGGCCGAACATGCCGCCCTGCATGAAATCCGCGATGCCGACAGTGATTTGTTCCGCCGTGGCTGGGATTTACGCGGCAGGGTTGAATACCTGACCAAAGTGCCCACCTATTATTATCAGTACCGGGTGGGTGGAGTCAGTCTGTCAGATGAGGCGGATCGTCCTTGCCCTAAATGCGGACAAGCCTGGCGGGTGGATGAGCCGATCCACGGTATTTTCCATTTCAAATGCGACCCGTGTCGGCTGGTGTCCAACCTGTCCTGGGATTATCAGTAGTTCAACCCCCTTGGTCGCCATGCGCCGTTCGACGCAGTCACCGCCGGTTACCACAAAGCAACGGGCGGTGAGTGCGCTTAACAAGACAGGTTATTTATCTTGCTGGGCCTGCTCCAGGGCGGCAAGGCGTGCTGTCAGACTGGCGACTTGTTGCTCCAGGGCGGCAATGCGCTCGCTGTCGCTGGCCGGTGCTGCCTGGCTGGCTTTAATGTCTGGTACTTTGGCATGCTGTTTCCAGCTTTTCAGCGCCTGAATGATCACAGGCATAGGCAAAGGCTCACGCAGGCGGGCTTTCACCAGTGCGACACTGGGCTCTTTACCTTCCGCGATGAGTGTGGATATGGCGCGCTCCAGCGCATCGGTAATGGCAGATGACATACTTCTTCCTGAAAGAGTGGCTCGGGTTCACTTATTTTCGTAGCAAAGCGTCTAATTGATCAATCACTTCGCACCAATCGGCATCTTCAGCAATCGATTCTTTGAGAAAACGGCGCTGGGCGGGTTGCCAGAAATCAGCCTGAGCGAGGGTTTCGTCTTGTTTGAGATTATGGTCGCGAATGAAGCCTTCTATCGATTCCTTGGACGAATTCATTCCTAACTGATTGAATAAACTGTGTAAGTCGTGGCTGAATGTTTCCATCTTGCTATCCCCCTACTGGTGTTTGCCATAAGTATAGTGGGGAATAGCCGTCAATTCGTCTCTGTGGTTTGTGCGAGATCGCTTACAAGCATGTAAGACATACTGAAGTCTTGCTATGGCAGTTAGCCTAAATAGACGTCGATAGCTGTTTATTATCATGGGCTTATGTTGGTTTTGCCGTGCCGGACTCAATGCGGCGCGATAACTGACGCTCAATGTGCGCTTGTTCACATCGGGATATCGCGTAATCTTAACCCTGTCGGAAGGAGCTGACACGGAACAGGAACATGAGCCACGGAGTTGGCGGTCTCAGGAAGAGACACAGTCTTCAGGATGAGGGCTGACATGGATAGTTCGGAGACTGCAGGATGTAGTCAGTGCAAGCAGGATGTTTGCCGTCAGGATGACACAAGGATGATGCTTCAGGAGAAGCCAGGGACACCGCCAGGATGGCTGTTGAGAGTTCACCCGGGATGGGTAACGGGTCAGGAGACCAGGACACTTCAGGATGAAGTTCAACAAGGGAAGCGCTGAAGGATACAGCATACAAAGGAATGATGCAGGGAGCACCATAGTAGTAGGAAGCTACAGGTAAGACCTAAGGGCGCAACGCAAGTTGCGCCCATTCTTTTATGTCTGAAAGGTGCAACTGGGCGCATCACAGCACGCACTCCGACCGTCAGCTCATTTCTGCTCCTTTGTCTCATACCCTGTATTGGCGGTACTGAGTTGCGACGGCTGCTCAGGCTTCATCCCGCTTCATATTTTGCCTGCTATCTTGTAAGCGATCTCTCACAAAAACGTGAGAAATATGCGTTTTCTATTATCTCTTTCCGCGCACAAATCTAAAAATATACTAACTAATTCATTGCCTTATGTTTTCTCTGTCTTGTGGCCTGATCGCAGGGAAAAGAGCAAGCCAGTGACTGTGCTGTGTCCGGCGCGTAATTATCGTAGTCTTAGAAGTGTCGAAGGAATTGACACACGGAACAGGATAACGGCCAGGGAGCAGGGTCGGTTAAGGATGATAGTGAAGGCGAGGATAGCTTTCACGCTAAGGACGGTTCAGGACATGGCGGGATGCCGGCTGCAATGTTCAGGATGACACTGCTCAGGAAGAGACAGGGATACTTTCAGAACGAAAGCAGGGACACCGCCAGGAAGGTCGAAGAGAGTTATTTCAGGATGAAGTAACGGATCAGGAGATCAACGGACACGTTCAGGATGAGCGTTTAATGGAAAATCGCCGACGGATTCCGGCGCATCAAAGGAATGAGGCAGGGAGCCTATGAGTAGCCGGATTGCTGCAAGTAAGACCTAAGGGCGCAACGTAAGTTGCGCCCGTTTTATTTTGTGTGTCGGCAAAAAGAAAAAATTGGCGCGGGAACGGTTCAGCCCGGCATATGGTGCGGCGGCACATAAAACTGTACCGGACGCAGCCCCTTGAAGGTGGCACAGCCCTGATAGGCATCAGCACCGTCAGCGGAAAACTCAAACAGGTACAGGGTTTGCCAGCTCCAGTTGCCGGCATCATCTTTCAGGCGGTGCGAGCCTCTGGCGACACTCAGCAACTGCAAGCCTAACTGCTGGCAGCGTTGAGTGATAAATTGCTGGGCCAGCTCGCTCTGGCGCCTCTGCTGCCAGAACAGATAGCCCAGTATGGCCAGCGCCAGTATGCCAAGTAAATTATCCATCCGTGGGATTTCCTTCTCAGTTCCGTTTCATTTGTTATTGGCCGCGAGTGGCTTGTTGCAACCGGGTAATGGCCTCGGTCAGCTCGGCATTGGCTGAACTGTGCAGCACCTGCAGCATAGTGCCGCGCAGTGCTGGCAGCATCACCAGATCGGCAAACAGCTGGTTGAACAAATTCTGATCCTGAGTCTGGGCCAGGCGCAGCAAAAACTGACTGGCTGAATCAGTGTCAGCTAAGCCTTTCCAGCACCGGCCGGCAATGGCGACCAGCATTTCAGGGTGGCAGAGTTCAGGTGTTGCCAGTATGGCCTGAAGCGCCCGGTTCAGCATAGCCGTCTCGGCACCTGACATGGCGCGCAGTAAGGCAGACAACAGGAAGATGTCGGTTTGCTGTGCCGTCAGCTCGCCTTGAATACGTTCTTCCAGACGCTCAGACAGCGCCGCTGGCAGCTCACAGTGTTCCAGACAGCCCAGCAGCGCGTACAGCGGCGTCATGGGGAGATTCTGCAGCGCCTTGCGCAGGTAGGTCGCGTTATTTTCCTGCTTCATGCGGGCGCAGATATCGGCCAGTCCCTGTAAGCCGACGCCCTGCCATTGCGCCCAATCCAGTTTACCGCTGAGGTAGACCTGGGCATGTTCGTAATACTGGCTGGCTGGCAACGCCAGTTGCTGACGCAGATGGGCGTGGAAGATCGCCATTTTGTCGTCTTTCGGTTTGAAGGTGTACGGGTTGGCCGCCAGCTTCTCCTGCTCTTCTTCTGTTGGCACCGCATTGAGTGTGGCGCCCATGGCTTCGATGACATACTTAATGAAATCACCGACAGCAGCCTGTTTGAGCAAGCCCCGCTCATCCAGCGGCAGCTTGAGAAACCAGATCCAGGGCGGATTACCCTGCTGCCAGAAGGAAATCGACAGGTGAGCATGCTGCTGTAACGGCCATGGATAAGGCTGGCGGTTATCTTCAACCGCTTTGAATGTGGCTCGCTCGATTTCACAGACCCGGCGGCCCAGATCGAAAATCTTATACTGGCATCCGGCATTGTCCAACAGTTGGGTCAGGGTGTGAAATTTATCCATGGGCATGCTACAGGGCTCCTAGAGTTTGACGGCTTATGGTGGCGCATTATAGGGAGTTGAGCGTGAAGATGGTATCCTTGCGCGCCAGTTGTCCGGCTGAGCTCACCCTCAGCCATCAGGCTAGTTATGTTGATCCAGGAGTACAGCATTGGATTGTTACGAAAAAACCACCCGTTTGCTGGTGCGGTTAGAACAGCAGTTACGTGCGCAAGGACTGTGGCAGCACAGTCCGCCCAGTGAGGAAGCGCTGGCCAGCACTGAGCCATTCGCCATTGATACGCTGACATGTGCAGAATGGCTGCAATGGATTTTTCTGCCCCGTATGTATCATCTGGTCGAGGAAAGGCTGATGTTGCCGACCCAATTCAATATCTCCCCCTATGCTGAAGAGTCAGCCAGACTGGAACCTGAACTGGCCGCTGTGTTACCGCTGATTGCTGAACTGGATCACTGGCTGGGTGGCGCGAATCAATGACAGAGCTCAACACTGAACTTGAGATCCTGTATCAGGATGACTATCTGGTGGCCGTTAACAAACCGGCCGGCATGCTGGTGCACCGCTCCTGGCTCGATCGCCACGAAACCCGGTTTGTAATGCAGACCCTGCGGGATCAGCTCGGCGGACAGCATGTGTTTCCCTTGCACCGGCTCGATAAGCCGACCTCAGGCGTACTGCTATTTGCGCTCTCAAGCGAGATGGCCGCTGAGATGATGCCAAAATTTGCGGGCCGGGAGGTGAAGAAAACCTATCATGCTGTGGTACGGGGCTGGGTGAAAGAAGCGGCTGTGCTGGATTATCCACTGAAAGAAGAGCTGGATAAGATGAGCGACAAGCGGGCCTTGCAGGACAAAGCGCCGCAGGAAGCCGTCACAGCGTATCGTCCGCTCGCCAGAGTGGAAACCCCGATCCCTGTCGGCCGTTATGCAACCAGCCGTTATACCCTGGTTGAAATGAAACCGGAAACTGGCCGCAAACACCAGTTGCGCCGGCACATGCATCATCTCAGTCATCATATCATTGGTGATGTGAACCATGGCGATGGCCGGCATAACCGTATGTTCAGAGAGCACTATGACTGTCACCGACTGATGCTGCATGCTTCTGCGCTGCAATTTATCCATCCGGTAACCGGTCTGCCGATAACGATCCGTGCATCGGTGGATCAGAGCTGGCAGGGGGTGATGCAGGCCTTCCAGTGGCCGCTGTCTTATCTGGACGGATAAAATCACCGTTTTTGATTGCAGGATCGCGCAATTGGGTTTCGGGATTTGCATCTGACCGGCACAGGAGTCAGAGTAATCTCAGGTCATTGAAATTTAAACAGGGAGTGAGGTGTGACTGTGATGGCAACTATTGGTGTATTTGTGGGCTCCGTGTTTGGCGGGGCAGAGGAAGTCGCAGAAGAAGTCGTCAGCGAGCTGAAAACCAATGGCCACGATGCGGAACTGTTCACAGATCCCAGTCTGGATGATTTTCTGGCTTACCGGGATCAGGTCGCGCTGGTGATTACTTCCACCACAGGACAGGGGGAGATCCCTGAAAACCTGTTACCGCTGTATCTGGCGCTGAATGATCAGTTTCCGCTGATGCCGGCGCTCAACTATGGCGTGATAGCGATGGGAGATTCCAGTTACGGTGAGGACAGATACTGTGGTGGCGGACGGCAGTTTGACGCCTTACTTCAGGAACTGCAGGCCAAGCCGGTGACGGCGCGTCTGGATATTGATGCCTGCGTCAATTTTGATCCGGCGGAAGCCGCGCTGCCCTGGCTGCAGGACTTTATGAAAAAAGTGCTCTAATGCCGGTGACTGACAGATAGCGGGATGCCAAAAGGGCACCTTGGCAGGTGCCCGATTTCTGCTTTCTTTCTTACTTTCTTACTTCTTACCGCTAGTCACTTCAGTTTTGCCAGATCGGATTCGATCTCGGCAATTTTATGGCTGACCACCTGTTCCAGATGGCGTAAATCGTCCAGAATTTTTTTCTTGATGTCGACATCGGTGTGGCGCTTTTTCGTGATCTTATCTAACTCGTCGGTGACAAAAGTCAGCTTGCGATTAATCTCCGAGACTTCCTTGGCTTCACGGTTGCCGCTGTTCACGATGACAGATTTGGACTGGCGTTGAAATTTGAACTTCATGCTTTTGGCAAAAAGTTCTCCTTTTCCTTTGGCGAAGTAGATTTTCAGAATGTCATTCGCGGCTTCCTGGCGCAGACTATAACTTTCAATGCGTTCAGGGTGTTCTATGCCCAGGCTGGTAAGGTTGGGGTACATGGCGGCCTCGTGTTGTTTCAGTCAATAAACCGTCTGCGCTCAGTACAACAATATGCCACGAAAGTGGTATTACCTGGCGTTGATAGAGGCAGTTTGTTGCTACTCTAGCAATTAATGTGGGGTAAATCTTGTACGCGGCGCAGAATCTGCGTCAAGGATTCGCAACAGCCCGTCATGTTTGGCTGACGGGCTGGCGGGTTTGACTAGGCCGCGTCGTCAATGCGTTCAATCAGTGCGGTTTTGAGCGCCGATTCCTGCTCGGCGCTCAGTTGCTGACCCTCTTCGTTGACCAGAATGAAAAAGTCTTCCGCCCGCTCCCCTATGGTTGTGATCTTGGCGGCCTGCAGACTGACATTCTGATCGGCAAACACTGAACCTATCCGGGCCAGCAGTCCCGGCATGTCCAGCGCCACCAGTTCCATCATGGTCTTTTTGCCGGTTTTGGTTGGCAGAAAATCGACCTGGGTTTTGACGTTGAAATGGCGCAGTTTGCGCGGCGGACGTTTATTGCGCCGCACCGAAACCATAGTGTCCAGAGCATGGATAAGATCGTCCCGGACCGTGGCCCGGCGGTTGTCCGTCAGGGGATCGCCGTTTGGATCGAGCACCATGAAGGTATCTAAGGTGTAGCCATCTTTACTGGTCATGATTTGTGCATCATGAACGCTGAGGTTTTTCTTATCCAGTTCGGCCACAACAATGGCAAACAGCTTGGCTTTGTCGCGGCTGTAAACGAACACTTCGGTCCCGCCACGGGTCGGCTTTTTGCTGATCAGGATCAGCGGCTCATCCGGGTTCTCGTGTTTCAGCAGGGCTTCAGCATGCCAGGCTATCTGCTGGTGGGTGTGACGCAGAAAATAGTCGGCTTTAAAGCGTTGCCAGAGCACCTCGACTTCACGCTGGCTGAAGCCCTGGCTGCGCAGCAGGGCAGAGGCCATCTGCTGGTTGTGGCGAATACGTTCGCGGACATCAGGCGGGTTTTCCAGGCCGCGGCGCAGCGCTTTTTGGCTGGAGTAATACAGCTCGGCCAGCAGGGTGCGTTTCCAGCTGTTCCACAGCTCCTGATTGGTGGCGCAGATATCTGCCACTGTCAGGCAAATCAGATAATCCAACCGCTCTTCATCGCGCACCGTCTTGGCAAATTCAGTGATCACATCCGGGTCATAGATGTCCCTGCGCTGGGCGGTGACTGACATCAGCAGGTGGTTTTTGACCAGCCAGGTGACCAGATTGGCCTCCGGGCGCGACAGGCCATGCTCAAGGCAGAACCGGTAGGCGTCGTCTGCCCCCAGCTCGGAATGGTCGCCGCCTCGCCCTTTGGCGATGTCGTGGAAAATTGCCGCCAGTATCAGCAATTCTTTTTTCTGAATTCGCGGATACACTTCACAGCAGATAGGGTGCAGCTCCCGGTTGGCCGGGTCACTGAATTTGTTCATGTGTTTGAGCAGGCGGACACTGTGCTCATCCACGGTGTAAACGTGGAACAGGTCAAACTGCATTTGCCCCACAATCTGGCTCCATTGCGGAAGATAGGCCGCAAGCACGCCGTGGCGGTGCATCAGGCGAAAAGCTTTGTTCAGGGCGTTTGGCTGGCGCACCAGCTCCATGAATTTCTCGCGGGCGGCCGGAATATCGACCAAAAAGCGGTTCAGGCGCCGGCGTGCGGTGCGTAACTGGCGCAGCGTGGGGGCTGAAATGCCTTCTATCTCTGAATTGCCGGCAATATGCAGAAACATGTCGAGAATGGTTTCCGGGCGGGCCTGAAATAAGGCCGGCTTCCTGGCTTCGATGAGGTTGCCGACCAGGCGGAAGTCTTCGTCCAGATCGACGATCGCCAGCTCGTCGCCGTTTTTCAGTATCGCCTGATCAAACAGCTGCAGCAGCATTTTATTGAGTTCGGCCACACGCCTGAGGGTGCGGTAGAACTCTTTCATCATCATTTCGACCGGTTTGTTGCCTTCCCCTTGATAGCCCAGTTTTTGCGCGACGGAAGCCTGATGCTCGAAGGTCAGCCGGTTGTCGTAGCGTTTGAGCTCACAATGCAGGGCAAAACGGATACGCCACAACGAGGCCTGGCACTCATACAGTTCACGGTACTCGGCATCGGTCAAAAAACCAAAGCGGCTCATCTCCAGCAGATTGGTCGCACCGAAATGCCGGCGGGCGACCCAGCTTAAGGTGTGAATATCACGCAGTCCGCCGGGGCTGGATTTGATATCCGGCTCCAGGTTATAGGTGGTGTCGTGATAGCGGGCATGGCGGATGCGCTGCTCTTCGACTTTGGCACGGTAGAAGGCTTCGCTGGGCCAGAACTTGCCGGAATTGACCTGATCCTGTAACTGCATAAAGCTGTCTTCGCTGCCGCACAGCAGGCGGGCTTCCTGAAGATTGGTGGCCACGGTCAAATCTTCCAGCCCGATATTGATACACTCTTCAACGGTACGGACGCTGTGACCCACTTCCAGCTTGAGATCCCACAATAAGGTCAGAAATTCACTGATTTGTTTTCCCGTGTGGTTATCGAGCGGTGTGGCACTGAGCAGCAGGATGTCAACGTCAGACAAGGGATGCAGCTCGCCGCGGCCGTATCCGCCGACCGCGACCAGCGAGAGATCGTCGCGCTTATCGAGTCCGAACAGGGGCCAGAGATGGCGAAGCAGCCGGTCTATACAGCCGGCTCTGGCTTCGACCAGCTCAGTCACAGGAACATGCTGGGAGAACAGCAACTGCTGCTGCTCGTTGAATTGCTCCAGCTCTTCCTTGAGCACGGTAAGAAGCTGACCTGTGTCTTCGCAGCTGATTGGGGCGTGAGGTTCGGATTGAGTCTGTGTCATTGCTGTCCATGCCATGTTGAGGTATCAGTGACGGGCAAATAAGCCTTTTCCCCGAGCTTTTGCTGGTGGCTGGGGAAAACTGTCGTCTCTTTACTCTAGCCTGAATTACAGCAACAAAAAAGCCAGCAATGTGCTGGCTTTGAGTCAATGGTCAGTCGTATTGACCCGTGGATCAGGCGTTTTTCATTACCCGTGGCAGGCTTTCTTCTTTACGCAGTGTCAGGATTTCACAGCCGTTATCGGTGACCAGCAGTGTGTGTTCCCATTGCGCCGATTTTTTGCCGTCGACTGTGTATACCGTCCAGCCGTCCTCATCATCAAGCAGGCAGCCGAATTTACCGGCATTGATCATTGGCTCGATGGTGAAACACATGCCCGCTTTGAGTACCGTGCGGTCGGCGTTTTTGTAATGGACCACTTGTGGCTCTTCATGGAATTCATCACCGATGCCGTGGCCACAGTAGTCTCTGACAATGGTGAAACGGCTGTTGCCGTTTTTCACAAACTTCTGGATTGTGGTGCCAATCTCGCCCAGCTTGGTGCCAGGCTTCACTTTTTTAATGGCCTGGTAAAGGCTTTCCTGCGCGACACGGCACAGGCGCTTGTCTTCCAGTGAGACCTCGCCCACTTCGAACATTTTAGAGGTATCGCCGTGGTAGCCATCTTTGATTACCGTGATATCAATGTTGATGATATCGCCATCTTGCAATACGTCTTGTTCACTGGGAATGCCGTGGCACACCACATGGTTGATTGAGGTACAGATGGATTTAGGGAAACCGTGATAGTTCAGCGGAGCCGGGATCGCACCCTGGGTTTCGGTGATGTACTCATGACAAATCCGGTTCAGTTCTTCAGTGGATACGCCAGGTTTTACATACGGCTCAATCATTTCCAGTACGTCGGCGGCCAACTGGCCGGCCACGCGCATCTTTTCAATTTCTTCAGCCGTCTTGATCTTAATGCTCATGCAAACTTCTCTGCTCTGTCAGTCTCTATACTTTATATGGTATCAGCGAGAGCGGAGGATGAAAACTGACTTTGGTCTGCGCAGAAGATTTTGACTGGATTTTTGCGGTCTAAATATGGTATAAAGCGCGCCGTAATTTGGCATATTGTGCATTGGCGAAAGTCAGTGCGGCAGGTCAGATTGCGAAAACATTATTTTATTTAATCACTCACACATATCGACACGTGCTCCGGGGTGCCCAAGGCTTATGAGTAAGTCGGCCGTAACAAGGTCAAGGGTCGGTAGCATGGGATATGTGGACGCCTAACCCCAATTGAGGAATATTCAATGGCAACTGTATCAATGCGCGACATGCTGAAGGCTGGTGTACACTTTGGTCACCAAACCCGTTACTGGAACCCTAAGATGAAGCCATTCATCTTCGGTGCTCGTAACCGTGTACACATCATCAACCTTGAAAAAACTGTACCAATGTTCAACGAAGCGCTGGCAGAAATCAACAAGATCGCTGCTCGCAAAGGTAAAATCCTGTTCGTTGGTACTAAGCGTGCTGCAAGCGAATCTATCAAAGACGCGGCAAACAGCTGTGATCAGTACTACGTGAACAACCGTTGGTTGGGCGGTATGCTGACTAACTGGAAAACTGTTCGTCAGTCAATCAAGCGTCTGAAAGATCTGGAGACTCAGTCTACCGATGGTACTTTCGACAAGCTGACTAAGAAAGAAGCGCTGATGCGTACTCGTGAAATGGAAAAACTGGAGAAATCTCTGGGCGGTATCAAGAACATGGGCGGTCTGCCAGACGCTATGTTCGTTATCGATGCTGATCACGAGCACATTGCTATCAAAGAAGCGAACAACCTGGGTATCCCTGTATTCTCTATCGTAGATACTAACTCTAACCCAGACGGCGTAGATTACGTTATCCCAGGTAACGATGACGCAATCCGTGCTATCCAGCTGTACACAGGTGCTGTTGCAACTACTGTTACTGAAGCTCGTAACCAGGACATCGCTGTTCAGGCTGAGCAAGACGGTTTCGTAGAAGCTGAGTAATCAGTCGCTCCTTTGAGCATCTTAAGTTACCTTGTGTAAACTAAGTATGGTTAACAGGGGCCGTTTACAGGCCCCTGATTTTTACACCAAGATTTGAAAACTGAGGATATAACAATGGCAACAGTTACAGCTGCCCTGGTTAAAGAACTGCGTGAGCGTACTGGCGCAGGTATGATGGAATGTAAAAAAGCACTGGTTGAAGCAAATGCTGATATCGAGCTGGCCATCGAGAACATGCGTAAGAGCGGCGCTGCAAAAGCGGCTAAGAAAGCAGGTAACATCGCTGCTGAAGGTTCTATCATCATCAAGAACAACGACAGCGTAGCGGCTCTGGTTGAAGTTAACTGCCAGACTGATTTCGTTGCTAAAGACAGTAACTTCCTGACGTTCGCGAACGAAGTTGCTGATGCAGCACTGGCGAGCAAAGCTGATGTTGCTGAACTGCAAGCACAATTCGAAGAACAACGTATCGCACTGGTTACTAAAATTGGTGAGAACATCTCTATCCGTCGTGTTGCTTACATCGAAGGTGAGAAAGTGGCTTCTTACCGTCACGGCGACCGTATCGGTGTTGTTGTTGCTGGTAACGGCGAAGACGAAACCCTGAAGCACATTGCAATGCACGTTGCAGCTTCACGCCCAGAGTACGTGAACCCAGAAGACGTACCAGCTGAAGTTGTTGCTAAAGAGCGTGAAGTTCAGGTTGAAATCGCCATGAACGAAGGCAAGCCTCAAGAAATCGCTGAGAAGATGGTTGAAGGCCGTATGAAGAAGTTCACTGGCGAAGTCTCTCTGACTGGTCAGCCTTTCATCATGGAGCCTAAGAAATCTGTCGGTGACGTACTGAAAGAAAACGGTGCTTCTGTTTCTACCTTTATTCGCCTGGAAGTAGGTGAAGGTATTGAGAAAGCAGAAGGCCTGAGCTTCGCTGAAGAAGTTGCTCTGGCGCAGAAAGGTTAATCTTTCGCAAATTGCTTATAGAAGACCGTGGCCAAGGCTGCGGTCTTTTTACAACTCCATATCTCTATAGTAAGCCTGGAAGGTACAATAAATGACCACGAATCCTAAACCGACTTATCAACGGATCCTGCTGAAACTGAGTGGCGAAGCGCTGCAGGGCGACGAAGGTTTTGGTATTGATGCACATGTGCTTGACCGCATGGCTCAGGAAATCAAAGAACTGGTAGAACTGGGCGTACAAGTTGGTCTGGTTATCGGTGGTGGTAACCTGTTCCGTGGTGCAGGTCTGGCTGCTGCGGGTATGAACCGAGTTGTGGGCGATCACATGGGTATGCTGGCGACAGTGATGAATGGCCTTGCCATGCGTGACGCGCTGCACCGTGCCTATGTGAACGCGAAAGTAATGTCAGCCATTCCGCTGAATGGTGTCTGTGACAGCTATAACTGGGCAGAAGCTATCAGCCAGCTTCGCCAGGGCCGGGTCGTTATTTTCTCTGCCGGTACAGGTAATCCTTTCTTTACAACAGATTCAGCAGCATGTCTGCGCGGTATTGAAATTGAAGCTGATGTTGTGCTGAAAGCCACAAAAGTGGACGGTGTCTACAGCGACGATCCAGTTAAAAACCCAGAAGCGGTTCTTTATGATAAGCTAGGTTATCAGGACGTTCTGGAACAAGAGCTGAAAGTCATGGATCTCGCCGCCTTTACACTGGCTCGTGACCACGGTATGCCAATTCGTGTGTTCAACATGAATAAACCTGGCGCACTGCGTAAAGTTGTGATGGGCGAGCCGGAAGGTACCTTGATCGCTCATAGCGAGTAAGGGCGTAACATATTGATAGGGTAGGAAAACAGCTTCCTGCTAAGACCGACTATTCAAGGGTACAAACGTGATTAACGATATTAAAACTGATGCGCAAACGCGCATGGACAAAAGTGTTGAAGCACTGAAATCTCAGCTGGCAAAAGTGCGTACTGGTCGTGCACATCCAAGTTTGCTAGATGGTATTCAGGTTGACTACTACGGATCCAACACACCGCTGCGTCAAGTAGCGAACGTCATCGCTGAAGATGCCCGTACTCTGGCCATTACGGTATTCGACAAGGAACTGACGCCTAAAATTGAAAAGGCGATCATGATGTCGGATCTGGGTCTGAACCCATCCTCTGCGGGTACGGTTATCCGGGTTCCACTGCCAGCATTGACGGAAGAGCGTCGTAAAGACCTGGTGAAGGTTGTTCGCGCTGAAGCTGAACAAGGCCGTGTCGCCATTCGTAATATCCGTCGTGATGCTAACGCGGAAGTGAAGGCGCTGCTGAAAGATAAAGAAATTTCAGAAGACGATGATCGTCGTGCTCAGGATGACATTCAGAAGCTGACTGATGCCGCCGTGAAGAAGATCGATACCATTTTGGAAGCGAAAGAAAAAGAGTTGATGGAAGTATAAGGTTCTCCTTACTTATTATTGACTCTGGCTTGATAAGCTCTAAAGCGCTGTGCGTGCAGCACGGCGCTTTTTTGTTGAGGGAAAAGTATGACAGAGCATACAAGCAGCACTGAATGGTACACCCAGAACCTGCCCAAGCACGTGGCTATCATTATGGATGGTAACGGGCGCTGGGCTAAGGCGAAGGGTAAAGCGCGGGTGTTTGGCCATAAAGCCGGTGTAGAAGCCGTACGTAAAACTGTCTCTGCTGCGAGCCGTCTTGGTATCCAGGTAGTGACTCTGTTTGCATTCAGCAGTGAAAACTGGCGCCGCCCGGAAGATGAAGTGTCTTTATTGATGGAACTCTTTCTGACCGTTCTTGGCCGGGAAGTGAAGCGTCTGCACAAAAATAACATCCGTCTTAAAATTATTGGCGACACCAGCCGCTTCAGCCAGCGTCTTCAGGACAAAATCACGGCAGCCGAAACCTTAACTGCTGCCAACACCGGCATGGTTCTGAACGTGGCGGCGAATTATGGCGGGCAATGGGATATTCTTCAGGCCACCCAGGCTCTTGCCCGGGAAGTGGCCGAGCAGGGGCTGACCCCGGACGATATCACTGAAGACATGCTGGCTGCCCGCTTATCCACCAGTGGCTTGCCTGATGTCGATCTTCTTATCCGTACCAGTGGCGAATGCCGGATCAGTAACTTCATGCTGTGGCAGACCGCCTATGCCGAGTTGTATTTCACACCGCAACTCTGGCCTGATTTTGATGAAAATACCTTAGCCGATGCCATTGCCTGGTTTATGGATCGGGAGCGTCGTTTCGGTTGTACGGGTGAACAAATAAAAAAGTTACTGAAAGCTCAGTAACACCAAGATGGTAGCGTGGAAAATGGAACCCCGCTGCCATTCTGAAAACAAGCTCGTGGCTTGTTGGATTGCTGCCAAGCAAGATATTGCTGAGAAGCGACAACGATAAATAATAACGAGAGGAACAAGCTTGCTTAAGCAACGAATTTTGACTGCATTGGTTCTGGCACCACTGGTGGTAGCCGGCATCTTCCTGCTCCCTTTTTCGGGTTTTATGTTGGCTATCGCAGGTATCACCCTGGCTGGCTTCTGGGAATGGACCCAGTTTGTAAATACCCGTTCACGCCTGCTGGCAATGGTACCCCCTGTATTAGTCTTACTGGCGTCGTTTCTGGCCCTCCCTGCTGATGCCATCGAATTGGGTCATTTACAATTTCCCCATCACATCATGTTAGCCGCAGGTGGCGCCTGGTGGTTGTTTGCCTGTTTGCTGGTCGTGACCTATCCGAACCAATCTGGCTTCTGGGTTGGTTCAACCACGCTTCGCTACCTTTTCGGCTTACTGACGTTGATCCCCTTTTTCTGGGGCGTCGTCATGCTGCGTGCTGTTAACTATGCCGAAGCCCCCTATCTGGGTGCCAAGCTGGTGATGTTGGTGTGTTTGCTGGTCTGGGCGGCTGACAGCGGGGCTTATTTCGCGGGTAAGCGTTTTGGCCGCCACAAAATGGCCCCCAGAGTCAGCCCGAATAAAACCCTTGAAGGGCTTGCCGGAGGTGTGGTGCTGGCCGTGGTCGTCGCGTGGGCAACCGCAGAACTGTTTGGCATCACCTTTAATAACAGCGGTGCGCTGTTAGTGACAGTGGTGCTGACTGTGATTGCCTCTGTATTTGGTGATCTGGCCGAAAGTATGCTCAAGCGTGTTTCCGGAATTAAAGACAGTGGACAGATCTTACCCGGCCACGGTGGTATTCTGGACCGGATAGACAGCCTGACGGCGGCGTTGCCCGTTTTTGCATTGCTCTATCTCTGGCTTATCTGAGACCTGATTCGGGGGGAAGCGGGTAACCACTTCCCCCATTTTGATTTTGATACCCTTGATAGTGTGTTGACCCCTTGTTTACACACTGACTGAAAATGAACAGTAGGATTATGGCTGTGAACAGCCAGAATTCGTAAAGTAGTGAAGGTATGCGTAAGTTAACCATTCTTGGAGCAACGGGGTCGGTAGGCACCAGTACACTGGCCGTAGCGGCAAACAATCCTGATCAGTTTGAAGTGGTCGCGCTGGCGGCCGGGACAGACAGCCGTAAAATGTTTGAACTGTGCTGTCAGTGGAAGCCCAAGTTTGCTGCTATGGCCTGCGAGCAGGCCGCACGTGAACTGTCTGAGCAGTTGAAAGCTCACGGTCTAGCCACTCAGGTGCTGACCGGTGTCGCTGGCATGTGCGAAATTGCCGCGCTGGATGAAGTGGATACCGTGATGGCCGCCATAGTGGGGGCGGCCGGATTGATGCCGACTATGTCTGCGGTCAAAGCCGGCAAGCGTGTGCTGCTGGCCAACAAAGAAGCCCTGGTGATGTCTGGCCAGATGTTTATTGATGCTGTTGCTAAGTATGACGCAGAATTATTACCTGTGGACAGTGAACATAATGCTATCTATCAGTGTCTACCTTTAGGTGTTCAAAAGCAGACCGGGCGCTGTGATCTGACTGCGGCTGGGATCAGCAAGATTTTGCTGACCGGCTCGGGTGGTCCCTTTCGCTATACCGATCCACGGGATCTGGAGACAGTGACGCCGGAAATGGCCATTGCGCATCCAAACTGGTCGATGGGACCGAAGATTTCTGTCGACTCGGCCACTATGATGAATAAAGGGCTGGAGTACATAGAAGCACGCTGGTTGTTTAATGCGGCCAGGGAGCAACTGGAGGTGCTGATTCATCCCCAGTCGGTCATCCACTCTATGGTACAGTACAAAGATGGTTCTGTGATTGCGCAGATGGGATTGCCGGATATGCAGACGCCAATCGCTTTTGCCATGGCCTATCCTGAAAGGGTGGATGCCGGTGTGAAACCGCTTGATTTCACCCAGGCGGGCGAACTGACATTTATGGCGCCGGATATGTCGCGCTATCCGTGTCTGCAGCTTGCGATAGATGCGTGCTACAGTGGACAGGCAGCAACCACGTCGCTCAATGCGGCCAATGAGGTGGCGGTGGCAGAGTTTCTGGCCGGCGGAATACGTTTTACCGATATCGCGCGAGTAAACCAGCAAGTGCTGGAGCGGGTTAATCTGGCAGAGCCGCGGAGTCTGGAGTGTGTGATGGCGTTGGATGCTGATGCACGACAGCTGGCGCAGCAAGTGATTCAGAAGGTAGCTAAATGATGGGAATTTTGTGGAATTTGGGTGCCTTTCTCGTTGCGCTGGGCATTTTAATTGCGGTGCATGAATTCGGACATTTCTGGGTTGCACGCCGTTGCGGCGTGTATGTCGAGCGTTTTTCCATTGGTTTTGGTAAACCCCTTTGGCGCCGGGTCGACAAGCAAGGAACCGAATACATACTGGCAATGATCCCACTCGGCGGCTATGTCAAAATGCTGGATGAGCGGGTTGACACTGTGCCGGCGGAACGCCGCCATGAGGCTTTCAATAACAAGTCATTGTGGCAAAGAAGTGCCATTGTGGCGGCAGGCCCTGTTGCTAACTTTGTTTTTGCGATCTTTGCCTATTGGGTTGTGTACCTGATTGGTGTCCCTGCGGTTAAGCCGGTGATCGGAGAGGTTGCGCCGCAATCCATCGCTGCCCAGGCCGGTATTGAAAGCGGTATGGAACTTAAGTCAGTTTCCGGCATCCAAACTCCGGATTGGGAATCCGTCAATATGGCCATGATAAGCCATATTGGTGATGATGAGATGACGCTGACAGCCGTGCCGTCGGAAGAATCTTACGAAAAGACATTCAATCTGGATTTGCGTAACTGGTCTTTTGACCCGGAAAGTGAGCGTATACTGACGACTCTGGGTCTCACCCCGTTTTCACCGCCGATCACGCTGGAAATTGGTCAGCTGGTGGATAACGGAGCGGCCAAAAAAGCCGGCTTCGAGATAGGGGATACGATTGTCGCTATCGACAAGCAGCCGATTACGCAATGGCAGCAGGTGGTTGATGCGGTTCGCTCCAGCCCGGATCAAGCGCTGACTGTTCAGCTGCGCCGTGGTAACGAGCTGGTAGAAGCCTCCTTGACGCCCATTAGCAAAGAATTGCCGAGCGGCGAGTGGGTTGGATACGCTGGCTTTGCACCTGTGATGTCAGAGTGGCCAGCAGATCAGCGCTTTGTTCGCCAGTATGGACCGATTGAGGCCATTGGCGAAGCGACCGGGAAAACCTGGCAACTGGTGACACTGACCTTTGACATGGTAACCAAACTGGTGACCGGGGATGTGGCACTGAAGAATTTAAGCGGCCCGATTTCTATCGCCAAAGGTGCGGGAACAACGGCTGATTATGGCATAGTGTACTTTTTGGGTTTTCTGGCTTTAATTAGCGTTAACCTGGGTATAGTGAACCTATTGCCGCTGCCTGTGCTGGATGGTGGGCATTTACTCTTTTTTGCAATTGAAGCTGTGACACGACGTCCTGTTTCAGAGCGTATACAGGATCTTGGCTACCGTCTTGGATCTGTGATTTTAGTCGTTTTGATGGCTGTAGCGCTCATAAATGATTTTACCCGCCTTTAATAAGTGCGTTTTTAGCAAGGAATAATCAGAACAGTAATGGCGATGAAGAAACTGTTAGTCGCATCCCTCTTGCTTGGCAGCAGTGTGGTACATGCGGAACAATTTGTGGTGGATGATATCCGCTTTGAGGGATTACAGCGTGTAGCCTTGGGGGCTGCATTGCTGAAAACGCCTGTCAGAATTGGTGATTCGGTCGATGAACGTGACGTCGCGGATATGATTCAGGCCTTGTTTGCTTCAGGGAATTTTGAGGATATTCAGGTTTTTCGTGACGGCAACGCTCTGGTGGTGAAAGTCATTGAACGCCCGACCATTGCCAGCATTACGTTTTCTGGCAACAAGGCAATCAAAGACGAGCAGCTCCAGGAAAACCTCAACGCGTCTAAAATCAGCGTGGGTGAAGCACTGGATCGCACGACTCTGAGTAAGATTGAAAAGGGTCTGGAAGATTTCTACTACAGCGTGGGTAAGTACAACGCCAGTGTTAAGGCCGTTGTGACCCCATTGCCACGAAATCGTGCTGACCTGAAATTTGTCTTTACCGAAGGGGTATCGGCGAAAATTCAGCAAATTAATTTCATTGGTAATAACGTGTTTACCGATGAAGATCTGCGCGACAAATTCAATCTGCAGGCCGATGTACCCTGGTGGAACTTCCTGGCCGATGAAAAGTATCAGAAACAGGTCCTGGCTGGCGATCTGGAAACCCTGCGTTCTCAGTACCTCAACAACGGTTACCTGAAATACAAGCTTGAATCGACCCATGTGTCTATCTCCCCGGATAAGAAAGGGGTATACATCACCCTGAATATCAATGAAGGCCAGCAGTATACTGTCAAGGGCGTCAAATTCCGCGGTAACCTGGTTGGCGCGCAGGGCGAACTGGCCGGGCTGGTCACCTTTAAAGAGGGCGATATTTACAACGGTGCGAAAGTCACAGGGTTGGAAGAATCGATCAAACGCCGGCTTGGCGAGTTGGGCTATGCCTACCCGCAGGTGAATACCATTCCTGAGTTTGACGATACCAATCAGCAGGTGTCCCTGCTGGTGAACGTTGAGCCAGGTAAACGTATTTACGTGCGAAATATTGCTTTCTCTGGCAATACCTCAACCCAGGACGAAGTGTTGCGCCGCGAAATGCGCCAGATGGAAGGCAGCTGGCTCAACTCTAAGTCGATTGAACGCGGTAAAGAACGTCTGAACCGTACCGGTTTCTTTGAATCGGTTGATGTCCAGACCGTGCGTGTTCCGGGCACCGAAGATCAGGTTGATGTTCAGTACAAGGTGAAAGAAGCTAACGCCGGTAACATCAACTTTGGTGTCGGCTATGGTACCGAATCCGGGGTCTCTTTCCAGGCCGGTATCCAGCAGGATAACTTCCTGGGAACCGGTAACCGTTTCGGCATCAGTGCCATGATGAACGATTACCAGAAAAACGTCAGCGTTGAGTACCGCGACCCGTATTTCACGCTGGATGGTATCAGCCTGGGCGGCAAAGTGTACTACAACGAGTTTGAAGCCTCTGACGCTAACATTTCTGACTATACCAACCAGAGTTACGGTGCCAGTCTGACCTGGGGTTTCCCGTACGATGAACTGAATTTCTTTGAATTTGGCCTGGGTTATGACCACAACAAGATCTCGAATACGGAAGAGTATTATCAGATCGAAAAATTCAAGCAGATTCATGACTTTGATCAGGCCAATACTTCCATCGAGCTGGATGATTTTGACTGGTCGGTGTCCTGGACCCGCAATAACCTGAACCGTGGCTTCTTCCCGACAGCAGGTAACCATCAGCGTGCTACCTTCCGCATGACAGTACCGGGTTCAGATGCCCAGTATTTTAAAGCGCAGTATGATGTCCGCCAGTACTTCCCGTTAACCCAGGAACAGGATTTTACTCTGTTGCTTCGCGGCCGGCTGGGCTATGGTAATGGTTACGGTACAACGGATAATGGCAGCGATCAGCTGTTACCGTTTTATGAAAACTTCTATGCAGGTGGCTTCTCTACCCTGCGGGGGTTCCGTTCCAACACTGTGGGTCCGAAAGCCGTCTACGTTGGTGGCTGTGACAGCGGTGGTAGCATAGGTGGCAATAACAGCTGTGCGACAGGTTCTGATGATGCGGCGGGCGGTAATGCTGTCGCCCTGGCCAGTGTTGAGCTGATCGTCCCGACTCCGTTTGCTTCTGAAGAAGCGAGGAACCAGATCCGTACCAGCCTGTTTATTGATGCCGGTAACGTGTGGGACACAGAGTACGATTTGAGCGGACAGGATGGTGATTTTCTGTATGACTATTCAGATCCTTTCCTGATCCGTGCTTCATATGGTGCGGCTCTGCAGTGGATGTCACCAATGGGACCTCTGGTCTTCTCGGTAGCGAGGCCACTTAAGAAATACGATGGCGATGACGAAGAATTCTTCACCTTTACCATCGGACGCACATTCTAACCCTTTAAGGAGAGAGCCTTTGAAACAGTGGATTAAAGCAGCCGGTCTTAGCCTGGTCGTTCTTTCATCATCTATGTATACCCAGGCAGCGGCAGCGGCTGAGAAGGTAGGCTACGTTGCTACGGCTCAAGCCATGGCGCAACTGGCACAGCGTTACAACTTGCAGGATAAGCTGCGTAACGAGTTCCAGGGACGGGTAACAGAATTGCGCTCGCTGGAAACCAATATCAAATCCAAGCTGGAAAAGCTCAAGCGTGATGGCCAGCTGATGAGTGCCAGCGACAAGTCTAAACTGCAAAATGAGTTGCAGACGCTGGATGGCCAGTTCAAGCAAAAAGCGCGTGCCCTGCAGGAAGATCAGGCGCGTCGTGCGTCGGAAGAGCAGCAAAAGCTGGCCATGAAACTGCGTACAGCGATTCAGGATGTGGCTAAGCGTGAAGGCTACGATATGGTCGTTGATGGTCAGGCAATCCTGTTTGCCAACCCTAAAGATGATCTGTCTGCGAAAGTGATGTCAGCGGTGAAATAAGCTGCGCTTGTTTCACTGAGTGCTAGCGAGTGAGTACACCGGGAAGGGAATCAAGGCCCGTCTGGTGTATTTGCTCCTGGTATCCAAAATGACATTATTATGTGAACATTGTTCAAATTGTGGGCGTTTCTGCGTTATCCCTTTGCATTGTCTCTTACTCCGCAGATAATAAGGCGCAGTACGTACAAAACGAAATATTAAGGTAAATAATGGCTGCATTGACGCTTGCTGCATTAGCAGAAAAATTAGGTGCGGAGCTGCGTGGTGACGCAGCGGCTGAAGTCACAGCAATCGCAGGGTTGGGCCAGGCAGGCTCCGGCCAGATCACTTTCCTTTCCAGCAGTAAATACCGTCAGCACCTGCAAGCGTGCAAGGCGACAGCGGTGATGTTGACACCGGCTGATGCTGAATATTTCGACGGTAATGCACTGATTGTTAAAGACCCTTATCTGTCTTATGCCAAAGTGGCTCAGTGGCTCGATTCCACACCAGCCAGCGCGGTAGACATTGCGCCATCAGCGTATATTGCCCCTGACGCCGTTCTGGGTGAGGGCGTCGCCGTTGGCCATAATGCCGTGATCGAATCCGGTGTGGTGCTGGGCGATCATGTTCAGGTTGGTCCCGGCTGCTTTGTCGGTAAAGGTGCGCGCCTTGGCAGTCGCACTAAGCTGTGGGCCAATGTCAGTATTTATCACAATGTTGTGCTGGGTGATGACTGCCTGGTCCAGTCGGGGACTGTGATTGGCTCTGATGGCTTTGGCTATGCGAACGATAAAGGCCAGTGGCAAAAAATTCCTCAGCTGGGCACAGTGCGTATTGGCAACAGAGTAGAGATCGGAGCTTGTACCACTATTGATCGTGGTGCGCTTGAGGATACCCTGATCGCTGATGGTGTTATCATTGATAACCAGTGCCAGATTGCCCATAACGTTTCCATTGGTGAAAATACTGCGGTTGCAGGCGCCACGGTCATGGCAGGCAGTCTGAAAGTCGGTAAACATTGTTTTATTGGCGGAGCCAGTGTGTTCAATGGCCATATGGAAATTACCGATGGCGTGACTGTGACAGGTATGGCAATGGTCATGCGACCTATTACTGAGCCTGGCGTGTATTCATCCGGTATCCCACTACAGACAAACCGGGAATGGCGTAAAACGGCGGCACGTGTTCTGAAAATTGAAGAAATGAATAAGCGATTGAAATCTGTAGAGAAAAAACTCGAAAAAGATAGTCAGTAGTTTTTCGTTCTCATTTTGCCGCTTCGGGCCTGCGTCATTGACCGCGTAGGCCGCTTACGTTTTTGTCCGGCGCTTTATTAACTTTTTAGACAGGAATGCAGTTTTGACTAGCGAAAACAAAACGCTGAATATCACCGAGATCCAAGCTCTTCTTCCGCACCGTTATCCTTTTCTGATGGTTGATCGTGTTGTTAACTACGAAGAAGGCAAAACACTGACAGCGATTAAAAACGTTTCCGTCAATGAGCCGCAATTTACCGGCCACTTCCCGAAAATGCCTGTTTTTCCTGGTGTACTGATTCTTGAAGCCATGGCACAGGCCACTGGCTTGCTGGCGTTTAAAACCTTTGGTGCGCCGGCAGAAAATGAACTGTATTACTTTGCCAGCATTGATAATGCGAAATTCCGTAAACCCGTTGGCCCTGGTGACCAGCTGGTGATTGAAGTGGAATTCCTGAAAGAGCGCCGCGGTATTGCCATGTTTAATGGCATTGCGAAAGTGGACGGCGATGTTGTGTGTTCTGCTGAGTTGAAATGCGCGAGACGAGAGTTTTCATGATTCACGAAACAGCACAAATTCACCCATCGGCGGTGATTGAAGACGGTGTGATAATCGGAGCCAATGTGACCGTTGGCCCTTTTACCTACATTGGCAAAGATGTCGAAATTGGCGACGGCAACGAGATCATGTCACACGTTGTGATCAAAGGCCCGACCACGATTGGCAAGGATAATCGCATTTTTCCTTATGCGATCGTCGGTGAAGAGTGCCAGGACAAGAAATACAACGGTGAACCGACGCGCCTGGAAATTGGCGATCGCAATGTGATCCGCGAAAGCGTACAGATCCATCGCGGCACGGTACAGGATAAAGGCGTCACTATTATTGGTGATGACAACCTGCTGTGTGTCAATGCCCACGTTGCTCACGATGTCGTGATAGGTAATCACACCCATATTGGTAACAACTCAATTCTGGGCGGCCATGTGGTGGTCGGTGATTACGCCGGCGTGATGGCGCTGTCAGCCATTCATCCATTCTGTAATGTGGGTGCGTACAGCTATGTCGGTGGCTGTTCTGCCGTGGTGCAGGATGTGCCGCCTTATGTACTGGCCCAGGGTAACCATGCCACACCGTTCGGACTGAACATTGTGGGTTTGCAGCGTAATGGCTTTGAAAAGCCAGAAATCCATGCGCTGCGCCGTGCCTATAAAGAGATTTACCGTTCGGGTAAAACGCAGGCCGAGGTGAAGCCGGTACTGGAAGAGATGGCGAAAGACTGGCCGTCAGTTGGCCTGTTGCTGGATGCGCTGAACAATACCGAACGCGGAATTATTCGCTGATATGAGCAAGCCTCTTCGCATTGGAATCGTCGCCGGGGAGATCTCCGGCGATATTTTAGGGGCCGGCTTTATTGAAGCGGTCAAAGCCCGGTATCCGGATGCCGAGTTTGTCGGCGTTGCAGGACCGCGCATGCAGGCGCTGGGCTGCGAAGCTCTGTTTGATATGGAAGAGCTGGCGGTGATGGGGATCGTCGAGGTTGTCGGTCGGCTGCCTCGTCTGTTTCACATTAAAGCCGAGCTGGTGAAGTATTTCTCAGCCAATCCGCCGGATGTGTTCGTGGGCATTGATGCGCCTGACTTTAATCTGCGTCTGGAAAAAGACCTGAAATGTCAGGGGATCAAAACCGTTCATTATGTCAGCCCGTCGGTCTGGGCCTGGCGGCAGAAGCGGATCTTCAAAATTGAAGCCGCGACCAATCTGGTTTTGGCCTTCCTGCCCTTTGAAAAAGCCTTTTACGATAAATTTAACGTTCCGTGTGAATTCATCGGTCATACCATGGCAGATGCCATTCCGTTAGAGACAGACCAAGCCGCGGCCCGGCAAAAGCTGGGACTGGACAGCGATAAACGCTGGCTGGCCGTGTTACCCGGCAGCCGTGGCGGTGAAATGGGTCTGCTGGCAGAGCCGTTTATTCAGACTTGCCAGTTGCTGAAAGCGAAACAGCCAGAGCTGGGTTTTGTGGTGGCGCTGGTGAACGCCAAACGCCGGGAACAGTTTGAACAGGCGTGGAAGGCGACGGCGCCTGAGCTGGATTTTGTCCTGGTGGATGACACCGCGCGCGATGTCATGACGGCGTCAGATGCGGTGTTACTGGCTTCTGGTACCGTGGCACTGGAGTGTATGCTGGTGAAGCGTCCTATGGTGGTGGGCTATAAAGTCAAGCCGCTGACAGCCTGGTTAGCCAAACGCATGCTCAAGACCAAATATGTGTCATTACCCAATATTCTGGCGGACAGAGAACTGGTGCCTGAATTATTGCAGCAAGAGTGTGTGCCAGAGAAACTGGCCGCCGCGGTTGAGCAGTGCCTGACAGCCGACAATCATCAACTGATGGCCGAATTTACCCGCTTGCACCAGCTTATTCGTTGTGATGCGGACAAGCAGGCTGCCGAAGCCGTGCTGACCCTCATCGGTAAGTCATCCAGCAGTGGCCGGTGTTAACCTGCCGGACAGAGTGAAACACATGATGCAATACGAACCCTTTGTATACCCGGATGCCCGATTGATTGCGGGCGTGGATGAGGTTGGCCGCGGGCCGCTGGTCGGTGCTGTCGTAACCGCCGCTGTCATACTCGATCCGGCCAACCCCATTGTCGGGCTTGCTGACTCGAAGAAGCTGAGCGAGAAAAAGCGGCTGGCGCTGTTTGACGAAATTCAGGAAAAAGCACTGAGCTGGTCTTTGGGCCGCTGTGAGCCGGAAGAAATTGACGAGCTGAATATCCTGCAGGCCACTATGGTCGCGATGCAGCGCGCGGTGGCTGGTCTGTCTGTCCAGCCCGATTATGTCCTGATCGACGGCAACCGTGTACCATCCTTACCTGTGCCGGCACAGGCCGTGGTGAAAGGTGATATGCGGGTGGCAGAAATCAGCGCGGCATCCATACTGGCCAAGGTGACCCGCGACAGAGAAATGCAAGCTCTGGATGCGCTGTACCCTGCTTACGGCTTTGCCCAGCACAAAGGCTATCCAACCAAAGTGCACTTTGCGGCGCTGGAAAAACACGGCGCGATTGACCAGCACCGTAAGAGTTTTAAGCCAGTTCGAGAGCGAATTGCGCAAAATTTGAAGTAATGGCTTTCGGGCACTTGCGTTGACGAAAAATCATTTTAGACTCAACCCCTGTTTGTGTCTTAACCGCTGAATTGACGACATCATCATGGCAGAACCACGCTTTATACACCTGCGCATCCACAGTGACTTTTCCATGGTCGACGGCCTGAGTAAGGTCCCGCCTCTAGTCAAGAAAGTGGCAGAGCTGGGCATGCCCGCTATGGCCCTGACAGATTTCACTAACCTGTGCGGCCTGGTGAAATTCTATTTCGCGGCCCATGGTGCGGGGGTGAAGCCCATTATCGGTGCGGATTTCAAAGTGCGCAGCGATGAGAATGGCGATGAGCTGTCTGATCTCACTGTCCTGGCGGCAGACAATGACGGTTACAAAAACCTGACTTTGCTGATATCCCGTGCCTATCAGCGCGGGCATGTGCAACATATGCCTGTGATTGACCGCGACTGGCTGGTTGAGCAGAAGCAGGGGTTGATCCTGCTGTCTGGCGGTAAAACCGGTGATGTCGGACAGGCCTTGCTCAAAGGCAATCAGGCGACGGTAGATCGCTGCGTGGCCTTTTATCAGCAACACTTTCCCGGCAGTTATTATCTGGAGCTGGTCCGTACCGGCCGGCCGGATGAAGAAGCGTACCTGCACTTTGCCATTGAACTGGCCGCGCAAGCAGACTTGCCTGTGGTGGCAACCAATGATGTGCGCTTTATCAGTCCGGATCAGTTCGATGCTCATGAAATCCGCGTCTGTATCCATGATGGTTATACTCTGGTCGATCCCCGCCGTCCCAAACATTACAGTGCTCAGCAATATCTGCGCAGTGAAGAAGAAATGTGCAAGCTGTTTGCTGATATTCCGGAAGCACTGGAAAACTCAGTAGAAATTGCCAAGCGCTGTAATGTAACGGTCCGGTTAGGTGAATATTTCCTGCCAAACTTTCCGACCGGTGACATGACGACGGAAGATTTCCTGGTCTTGAAGTCTAAAGAAGGTTTGGAGCGACGTCTGGAATTCTTATTCCCGGATGAAGAAGTGCGCAGAAACCGTCGCCCTGAATACGACGAACGTCTGGATATTGAACTGGAAGTGATCAACCAGATGGGGTTTCCCGGCTACTTCCTGATCGTCATGGAATTTATCCAGTGGTCGAAGGAGAACGGTGTGCCCGTTGGCCCGGGGCGGGGCTCGGGTGCAGGATCCCTGGTCGCTTATGCGCTGGATATCACGGATCTCGATCCGCTGGCTTTTGATCTGCTGTTCGAACGTTTCCTGAACCCGGAACGGGTATCCATGCCTGATTTTGATATCGATTTCTGTATGGATAAGCGGGATCAGGTAATAGATCACGTGGCCGAAATGTACGGCCGGGATGCGGTATCCCAGATTATTACCTTTGGTACCATGGCGGCCAAAGCCGTTATCCGGGATGTGGGCCGGGTACTGGGCCACCCTTATGGTTTTGTCGATCGCATTTCCAAGATGATTCCGGCCGAGCCGGGCATGACACTGGCCAAAGCCTTTGAGGCCGAGCTGCAGCTGGGCGAAGTGTACGAAGCCGATGAAGAAGTCAAAGATCTGATCGACATGTGCCGGGTGCTGGAAGGGGTAACCCGAAACGCCGGTAAACACGCCGGAGGGGTGGTCATATCGCCGACCACAATCACAGATTTTGCCCCGCTGTATTGTGACGCAGAAGGCCATCATCCGGTCACACAGTTCGATAAGAACGATGTAGAAACCGCGGGGCTGGTGAAGTTCGACTTCCTGGGCTTGCGTACGCTGACCATTATTGACTGGGCGCTGGGCATGATTAACCCGCGCCTGGAAGCGCAGGGTAAACCGCCGGTCAATATTGCGGCTATTCCTATGGCGGATCAGAAATCGTTCGCCATGCTGCAGCGCTCAGAATCCACCGCTGTGTTCCAGCTTGAATCGCGCGGCATGAAAGATTTGATCAAGCGCCTGCAGCCGGACTGTTTTGAAGACATGATCGCACTGGTGGCCCTGTTCCGTCCGGGCCCGCTGCAATCTGGCATGGTGGATAACTTCATCGACCGTAAGCATGGTCGTGAAGAGATCTCGTATCCCGATGCCACTTATCAGCACGAATCGCTGAAAGAGATTCTGGAGCCGACCTACGGCATTATTCTGTACCAGGAACAGGTCATGCAAATTGCCCAGGTCCTGGCCGGTTACAGCCTGGGCGGCGCTGACTTGCTGCGCCGTGCTATGGGTAAGAAAAAACCGGAAGAAATGGCCAAGCAGCGAGCCACGTTTGAAAGCGGCGCCGTGAATAACGGGGTCGACGGCGAGCTGGCGATGAAGATCTTCGACCTGGTAGAGAAATTCGCCGGTTACGGCTTCAACAAATCGCACTCGGCCGCCTATGCCCTGGTGTCTTACCAGACACTGTGGCTCAAGGCGCATTATCCGGCTGAGTTCATGGCCGCGGTCATGACCGCCGACATGGATAATACCGATAAAGTGGTCGGCCTGGTGGAAGAGTGCCAGCGCATGAACCTGCAAATGCTGCCGCCGGATGTTAACAAGGGGCTTTACCGCTTCACCGTTGATGATGAAGGCGCCATTGTCTATGGCATAGGCGCTATCAAAGGGGTCGGTGAAGGCCCGATCGAAAATATTATTGCGGCACGGGAAAAAGGCGGCCATTTTAAGGACTTATTTGATTTCTGTGCCAGAATAGACACCAAGAAGGTCAATAAACGTGTCCTGGAGCGCTTGATCAAAGCCGGTGCGATGGATCGTCTCGGGCCTAACCGTGCGGCGATGATGGCCACGCTGGACGACGCGCTGAAAGCCGCTGGCCAGCACCATCAGGCCGAGGCATTCGGTCAGGCTGACATGTTCGGCGTGCTGACCGCGGCACCGGAAGAGGTAGAAAAAGCCTACGCCAATATTCCGGAATGGCCAGAGAAAATCTGGCTGGAAGGCGAGCGGGACACGCTCGGCTTGTACCTGACCGGTCACCCGATCAACAGTTATGTGCGCGAGCTCAAGCACTATGTGACCTGGCGCCTGAAAGACGCCCACCCGACAGGGCGTGATAAGGTAGTGACGATTGCCGGGCTGGTTATCGCCGCCCGGGTGATGACAACCAAGCGGGGTACCCGGATTGGGGTGCTGACACTGGATGACAGGTCGGGGCGTATGGAAGTCATGCTGTTTTCCGATGCTTTGGATCGATATCTCGATCTGATTGAAAAAGACCGGATTTTGGTCGTTTCCGGACAGGTCAGCTTTGATGATTTCAATGGGGGCCTTAAAATGTCTGCACGTGAAGTCCTTGATATTTCTGAAGCTAGAGAAAAGCACCTGCGGGGTCTTGCTATCTCGCTGACTGAAGGGCAGATTGATCACACATTTTTTGAGCGTTTCAGCAAAGCGCTGGAGCCGCATCGGGCAGGCACTGTCCCGGTGAATATTTATTATCAGCGTTCGAATGCACGCGCTAAACTTACCCTTGGCACAGAGTGGCGGATAACGCCAAGTGATGATTTAATCACTGATCTCAAAGTGTTACTGGGCGAGCAGCAAGTCGAATTTGAGTTTAATTAATGAGTCCGGCACCTGTCAGACAGGTTGCTAACAATGGACAAAGGATTACAAGTGGTATGAGCCTGAACTTCCTTGATTTTGAACAACCTATTGCCGAGCTAGAAGCCAAAATTGAAGCACTGCGCGATGTATCGCACCGTGATAAATCGGCCTCGGTTGATCTGGACAAAGAAATTGCACAGCTTGAACAAAAAAGCCTGGAACTGACCAAAAAGATTTTTGGCGATCTGGGCGCCTGGCAGGTCGCACAGCTGGCCCGTCACCCGCAGCGTCCGTATACGCTGGATTATATCGAGCATATCTTTACTGAATTCGATCCGCTGGCCGGTGATCGTGCATTTGCCGATGACAAAGCCCTGATCGGCGGTATCGCCCGTCTGGATGGTCGTCCGGTGATGGTGATTGGCCATCAGAAAGGCCGCGAGACCCGTGAGAAAGTATTGCGTAACTTCGGTATGCCTAAACCTGAAGGCTACCGTAAAGCATTGCGCCTGATGAAAATGGCTGAGCGTTTCCGCATGCCAATCATTACGTTTATTGATACCGCAGGCGCGTACCCAGGTGTCGGTGCCGAAGAGCGCGGCCAGTCTGAAGCCATTGCCATGAACCTCAAAGTCATGGCCGGTCTGAGCGTGCCTGTGATCTGTAATGTGGTCGGTGAAGGCGGTTCTGGCGGCGCACTGGCGATCGGTGTCGGTGATTGCGTGAACATGCTGCAATACTCGACTTATTCCGTGATCTCCCCGGAAGGGTGTGCGTCGATTCTGTGGCGTGATTCTGATAAAGCCCCTCAGGCTGCAGAAGCTATGGGTATGACGGCCAATCGTCTCAAAGAGCTGGGTCTGATTGATAACATCATTGAAGAACCTCTTGGTGGTGCGCACCGTGACGTGCCTGTCATGGCTTCGCGGATCAAACAGCAACTGCTCAATACGCTGAACGATCTGGAAGGTCTGGATGATGACAGCCTGCGCGAGCGTCGTTATCAGCGTTTGCTGAGTTACGGCTACTGCTGATAATCAGTTCCGGATACGGATCAACGGGTCGCCACTGGCGGCCCGTTTTGTTATCCGCTGCGCGTCGTTGGTACGCGCGGACCCAAAGCAGCACTAACGCCTGACACAGCGCTGAGATAAGATAGCCCTATTGCCACAGACCACAGAGCAGAATTGCTGACATTTATGCTGTTTACTCATTTCTCCGACACCCTTTTACGTCTTTGTCCGCAGCCATCCCAGCTGGTTCTTGCGCTCAGCGGCGGGCTCGATTCCCGTGTTTTATTGCATCTTCTGAGTCGGTTTATACAAAAGCACCCGCATTATCAGGCGCTTGCTGTGCATGTGCATCACGGCTTAAGCCCGAATGCGGATCGCTGGTTAGCGCAGTGCGCAGCCTGGGCGAAGAGCGATGCGGTAACCTTTCACTGTGAGCGCGTCAGTGTGCCGTCGGGAAGCCGAATCAGTCTGGAACAGGCTGCGAGAGAAGCTCGCTATGGCGCGCTGGCGGGGTATGTTCAGTCTCAGCAGTACCTGCTGACCGCGCAACATGCCGACGATCAGCTGGAAACTGTCTTGCTGGCGTTAAAGCGCGGCAGTGGCCCTGCCGGTCTGGCGGCAATGCCTGAGGTCAAACCCTTCGCCAATGGCTTGCACCTGCGCCCTTTGCTTGATGTCAGCCGCGCCGAGCTGCACGCCTACGCCAATGAGCATCAGTTGGACTGGGTGGATGATGAGAGCAATCAGGACAGGCGTTTTGACCGTAATTTTTTGCGGCTGGATATTGTGCCGGCACTGACATCTCGCTGGCCGGGATTACGGCAGGCCGTAGCACGAAGTGCCGCCTTGTGCGGCGAACAACAGTCATTGCTGGAATCCTTGCTGGCCGACAAACTTCACCAGATGAGTGCGCCAGACGGCAGCATAGATCTGAGCGCAGTGACGGACGAGAAACAGGGCCGGGCGCTGGTGCGTCTCTGGTTGCAGCGCCAGGATCTGCCTGTCCCCTCCAAAGCGCAACTGGAACAAATCTGGCAGGCGGTCTGTCTGGCCCGTAAAGACGCTAACCCCTGTGTGTCGTTGCACGGATATGAAGTACGCCGCTTTCAGTCTCGTCTGTATGCGGTCCGGCCCCGGCCGGATGTGACGGAATGGCGCCGGGAGATCACCCCGGATACCCCTTGCCCGTTACCGGCTTCGCTGGGTGTTATCACACTCAGCCGTCTGTCTGGCGGACATCTGCGCAGCCCTGCGCCGGATGAGCGGGTGCGGGTCGCTTTTGATCCCAGCGGCCTGCAGGCACAACCACTGGGGCGAGCTGGCCGTCGCAAGCTGAAGAAGCTGTTTCAGGAGTATGGGGTGCCCAGCTGGCGCCGGCGCCAGACACCCTTGCTGTTTTATGGCGACAAACTGGCCGCGGTGGCGGGCTTATTTGTGGTCGAAGGCTTTGAAGGTAATGAATGCGAGTTAGTCTGGAAGTGTGATCACCTACACTGACACCGGGGTCAGGAATGTAGATAGTCAGGCAGTGTTTGAATGTCGATATAAGTAAAATAATGAGGATCTTATGAAAAAAGCAATGACGCTGACACTGACTGCGGCACTATTTTCACTTCCTGTTATGGCTGCTGGTGATGCCGAGGCCGGCAAGGGAAAGGCCGCTATTTGTGCGGCTTGCCATGGTGCTGACGGTAAGGCGGTGATTCCGGGCTATCCCAACCTGGGCGGCCAGAATGAGCAGTATCTGGTGAATGCCCTCAAAGCCTATAAGAATAAAGAACGTAATGGTGGCAACGCCATCTTGATGCAGCCACAGGCGGCAATGCTGAGTGATACAGATATTGATAATCTGGCGGCTTACTTCTCGCAAATGAAGTAATGGCCACCGTATCCGCCCGGCCGGGCTGGGCGGATAAATTCCCTTTCTTTCTCTTCGCGATTAAACAATCTTCCGGTTGCTGCATTCTTGACCAGTCGGATTCACTGGCATTGATAAAACCCACCAATAAATATATTGTACTAGTTCACTGATACGATAGGGTTGTAAAGCATGGCAGGAACACGCGAACATTTTGGCTCACGGATGGGCTTTATCCTCGCGGCTGCAGGGGCAGCGGTAGGGCTGGGTAACATCTGGGGATTTCCCACTCAAGCGGCCAGCAATGGCGGCGGCGCTTTCCTGCTGGTCTATCTTCTGATGATTCTGGTGGTGGCTTTCCCTATGCTAATCGTTGAAATGGCGATTGGTCGTTATGGTCAGGCTAACCCGGTAGACAGTATGCGCAGCCTGAGCGATAACCCGACGGCAAAGCGTGCGGGTGCGCTGGTGGGCTGGATTGGCCTGATGGTGCCTTGTCTGGTGCTGGCGTTCTACAGCATAGTGGCAGGCTGGCTGGTGACCTTCCTGCTGGCGGCTGTGACCGATATTCTGGGAATGGCAGATGCCACCGCCTGGCTGAAAGGCTTTTCTGTCTCCCGGAACCTGTTTGGTGCGGCTATTTTCTATTTGCTGACCATTATGATCGTACAAAGCGGGGTGAAGCAGGGGATTGAAAAATGGTCGACCCGCTTGATGCCGGCGCTGTTTGTGCTTTTCCTGCTGATGTTTGTTTACATCATGACTCAGGATGGCGCAATGGACGGTCTGAAGCATTACCTTATCCCTGATTTCAGTAAGGTACTGGAACCTAAGCTGCTGCTGGCAGCAATGGGCCAGGGCTTTTTCTCCCTGACGATCGGCGGTTGCTCCATGCTGATTTACGGCTCTTACCTGAGCAAGAAAGAGAGCCTGCCTAAAATGGCACTGAGCGTCACCCTGGTGGATACGGCGGTGGCTTTTATTGCCGGTCTGGTGGTGCTGCCGGCGATGTTTGTTGCCATGAAGAAAGGGGTGGCGATATACGCTGAAGACGGTTCGCTGCTGGGGTCGGATACCCTGGTCTTTACCGTACTGCCGCTGCTGTTTGACAGCCTGGGCTTTGCCGGTCAGCTGATAGCATTGGTGTTCTTTGTCTTGATGACCATTGCGGCGCTGACGTCTTCGATTTCAATGCTGGAGTGCCCGGTGGCTTTGGTCAGTGAGCGCTTTGAAACGGACCGTAAAGCGACAAGCTGGGTTCTGGGCGGGGTTATTGCCGTATTCAGTGCGGTGATTATCTTTAACTTTGGTCAGCTGTTTGGCCTGGTGGCGACCATAGCCACCCAGTATTTCCAGCCCGTTGCGGCCTTGTTGTTCACTGTGTTTGGTGGCTGGGTATGGTCTCGTCACCGTAAACTGCAAGAGCTGAGTGCTGGCAGCCCGGAACTGGAGAAGTCGCTGTTCTGGAAAATCTGGCCTGTGTATCTGAAGTTTGTCTGCCCTGTGCTGGTCATCGCGGTCCTGGTGTCTTCTTTCAGCTAACTCTGCTGCTTGAGAACATCACGTGCCATACAAAAACGGAAAGCCTGGCTTTCCGTTTTTTTTTGTGGGGTACTTAGCGAAATTGTCTGGCGTCAGGCAAATAGTCAAATCCGGCGGCTGCCAGCCTGGCGATCAGCTTATCTTTGTCAATCTCGTAATAACGGGCCAGAGCGTCCAGATCGCCAAACTCATCGCGCATCTTCATATTGACGATACTCATCAGCATGACAGGATCCATAGTGTCGAATGTTTTCAGATTCATTGCGCGTCCTTGTGATCACTGATCAGTAAATTCGCAGCGGCAAAGGCTGCCTGCTCCCGGATGGCCTGCGGCACCTCAGCGCTGGCGGCGACGTTATTTAAAGCACGTACGGCACAGGCAATCGCGGCAGGGATATAGCCCTGATCTCCGCTGCCAATCTGGCTGTAACTCTGACGGACAAGCTCGCAGCAGTCAGCGACTTTCATAGTGTCTCCTGAATATGGTCACGAAAGATGAGTCAGAGCTTACCGCTATCGGCTATTGAAATCGAGCGAAGCGGGCTATTTAGAGCGCTTGTGCTGGTAGAGCTGGCGATCGGCCCGCTCTAATAAACTGACCGGCGTATCGCCACGGCGGTAAGGGGTGGCGCCAATCGAGGTGCCTATGTCGAGGCTGCGCAGGGTGTGGTCCTGATCTATCCGCGTCATCACGCGGTGGATGACCTTGCGTGCAGACTGCTCCGAGGCCGGTTGCAGCAACAGGACAAATTCGTCTCTGCCCATACGGTAACATCGGTCTGAGGTGCGGACTGATTGCTTCAGGATCGACGAAAAACGGCGGATCACGTTATCGCCATCCAGATGACCATATTTATCGTTGACCTGCTTGAAGTTATCCAGATCAAACAATAAAAGCACCAGGCCAACCTGGCGGCGCTCACTCATGGCGATGGCATGCAGTATGTCCTGATCCAGACAACTGCGGTTACGCAGGCCGGACAGATGATCCCGCATCGCCATTTCTTTGATCCGGCGATACTCTATCGCACTGAATAACGGCCCGGCCAGCAGCCTGTGGTAGGTATGGAGAAGGTTAATTTCATCCTGATCCAGCGCATAAGGTGTGTCGTACTGGATCTCTCCCAGAGAATGATCGGCATAGCGCAGGGCGAAGCACTGGCGGTTGTCTGTACCTTGCCCGTGACGTATCAGGGTGGTGGTGGTTTCATGGCGCCAAAGCATGCGACTGATATCAATCTGTTTCTCAACTTCCAGCGCAAAGACTTCCAGCAGCACAGACAGCTCAGGCTTGCCCTGCATTTTTTGCAGGATAAGCAAGCGCTGATCCGCCCCCAGCGGCTTGGCGCGGGTTCGGCTGGTATCGGTTTGCTTTTTGTGCCAGATAATTGGATCCATGACTGATATCATTGATAAGCAAGGTTTTTAATATATGAGATTTTGGAACCAGATCAATAGAAAATGGAATGAAATGAAAATCTCCCATTGTTTTTATTCTAAAAACGAACGTAGCTCACTTTCTCTCTCCTGGGCGTCCAAATAACCGAGGTTAATCAGTGCGTGTATGTAATTGGGCTCGAAAAGGATATAGCTGGTCAGGGCGGCATCGTCCTTGGGACTGATCCCCAATAAGCGCATCAGAGAGCGGGCGGCCAGCGGCATATGGTGATAGAAAGCCTGGGCCAGAGGTTCAAACGACTGACTCGGGTACAAATGCAGGGTATCAACCGATTTGACCGCCATTTTGCGCCTTTCATCGTCCGGCAGCTTGCTGAGCAACGTATTGGTGTATTCCAGGTGTTCCAGCTCAGCGGCCATGGTATCACTGAAAATGGTATCCATCAGATGGCCCGTCAGCATACCCACGCCTGGGGCCTGAGTGGGATCTTGCGGCCGCAACCTTTGATTGATCAGATCAATGATCAGTATCTTGTCTGCGCCCATTTTCATCGAAGGACGCAGTGGCGTCAGTTGGTTAATCGATCCGTCGCCATAGTATGCCTGTCCAATCCGGCTGGCCGGGAATACAAAAGGGATGGCTGATGAGGCTAGCAGGTGCTCTGTGGTAAGCAGTGAGCGGCGTCCTTTGGATTTCGAATAAGTCCAGGGCGTAATACTCTGCTGGCCCTGAAAAAAGCTGACGGTTTTGCCGCTTTTATAGCTTGAGGCCGTAATAGAAATGCCGTGCAGATTGCCTGCCAGGATCTGCTGCTCCAGCCGGCCGTAATTATTGACCTGGTTCAGCAACAGACGCAGTGGCCGATTGTCCAGCAACCCGAACGGCGGTCTGGGGTGATGTCCTGCCCGCAACCTTGCCAGCAGCTGATGTGATAAATGCTGGGTGATGCCCCAACTGCTGGAACGGAACACCCGTCTGCTGTGCAGGCGCGCCCAGATCCACTCCAGCTTTTTCACCCCTAATCGAAAACAGGATGCATAACAGGCAATCGCAGTGGCGTTAATGGCACCGGCAGAGGTACCACTGTAGATGGCAAAGGGGCTGTGGTGGTTACGAGGGTACCACTCAGAAATCGCTTTCAGCACGCCAACCTGGTAGGCCGCTCTGGCACCACCGCCGGAAAGCAAGAGACTGATTTTTGGCTTTTCCTTGCCCATGCAAAACGTTCCACTCAAGATACTAAACAGATGCGACAGACACTGGTGGCGTCTAGTCTAGTGATAATACTCAGTTTATTTGTAATTTAAACTGAGTATCTGTGGCACAGACACAAAAAAGCCCCCGGACGGAGGCTTTTTTTAATATCACGGATCAATCAGCCAAGGCTTAAGCCAGCTTTTGCTTGATGAAGTCTGCAATGCTGTCGGCGGCCACAGGCTCTTTCGTACCTGTGCGGCGGTCTTTGTATTCCACTTCACCGTTTTTCAGGCTGCGATCGCCGATCACCACAGTATGTGGCACGCCAATCAGTTCCATATCGGCAAACATGACGCCAGGACGCTCTTTACGATCGTCAAACAGTACCTCGATACCGGCAGCCGTCAGATCCGCATACAGGGCTTCAGCCGCCTGCTGAACTTCTTCTGATTTGTGCATGTTCATCGGCACAATGGCCACCTGGAACGGCGCAATGGCATCTGGCCAGATAATACCGTTCTCATCGTTGTTCTGTTCGATAGCCGCTGCGACCACACGGGTACAGCCAATACCGTAGCAACCCATTTCCATCACGGCCTGCTTGCCGTTGGCATCCAGCACAGTGGCGTTCATGGATGAAGAGTAGTTAGTACCCAGCTGGAAGATATGGCCCACTTCGATACCGCGCTTGAGCAAGATAGTCCCTTTACCGCATGGGCTTGGGTCACCCTCGACCACATTGCGCAGATCTTCTACGCGGCCCAGTTCTACGTCACGGCCCCAGTTGATGCCAAAGTAGTGCTTACCATCAATGTTGGCCCCGGCACCGAAGTCGCTCATCACGGCAACGCTGCGGTCAACAATGAAAGTGGCAGGCAGGTTGACAGGTCCCAGTGAGCCCGGACCGGCATTCACAACGGCACGGATTTCTTCTTCTGTCGCAAACTCCAGCGGTTTGGCAACGCAATCAAGGTTTTCTGCTTTCACTTCATTGAGTTCGTGATCGCCACGCACGATCAGGGCGATTAATTCTGCCTCTGAGTCTTCAGACGCTTTCACGAACAGCGTTTTCACGGTTTTCTCAATCGGCAGGCCAAATTGCTCAACCAGTTCAGCGATGGTTTTGGCGTTCGGGGTATCGACCAGCTTCATCTCTTCTGTTGGCGCGGCGCGCTCGGTGGCAGGCGCCAGCGCTTCGGCTTTCTCGATGTTGGCGGCGTATTCCGACTCGGTAGAGAAGGCAATCAGATCTTCGCCACTTTCGGCCAGAACGTGGAACTCGTGCGAGCCGCTGCCGCCGATAGAACCTGTATCTGCCAGTACGGCACGGAAATCCAGACCCATGCGACTGAAGACGTTGCTGTAAGCGCGGTACATGTCGTTATAGGTCTCTTGCAGGCTGTCTTTATCCAGGTGGAAGGAGTAGGCATCCTTCATGATGAATTCGCGTGAGCGCATCACACCGAAACGGGGACGAACTTCATCACGGAACTTGGTCTGGATCTGGTACAGGTTCAATGGCAACTGCTTGTAGGATTTCACCTCATTACGCACTATGTCAGTGATCACTTCTTCATGCGTCGGGCCCAGTACAAACGGTCGGTCATGGCGGTCAGCAATTCGCAGCAGCTCAGGACCGAATTTGTCCCAGCGGCCTGTTTCCTGCCACAGTTCAGACGGCTGAACCACAGGCATCAGTGTTTCGACTGCACCGGCATTGTTCATTTCTTCGCGAACAATGGTTTCGACCTTACGCAGGACACGCAGACCTGTAGGCAGCCAGGTGTACAAACCTGAGGCCAGCTTACGGATCATACCTGCACGTAGCATCAGCTGGTGGCTGATGACTTCTGCGTCGTTTGGAGTCTCCTTCAGGGTAGAAAGAAGATATTTACTGGTACGCATTGATGGTATCCGTTGGTAATTATGAGGATTAATATTGAGAGCAGTATATTAGCAGCGTATCCGCCTTTCGCCAAAGGGAACCCGAGGCTTATTGGCTGTCCGGTGACCTCAGTCACCGGAAAACAGGCTAAGTATAGCCTGTCAGGTCAGCTTGCCCGGGGCGACTATTTGTTCGACCAGGACTTTATCGCCTTCAAACCGGAACCGTACGTTGTAGTCAAACAATAAGACGCCATAGCGTTTGTCATCCGTTTTCCCTTTCTTGTAGGCCGGACGGGGATCCTGCGCCAGTACTTCTTCAATCACCGCCTGTTGATAGGCCGCATCTTCGCCATCAAGCTGAGCCAGTGCTGCGGGGGTAAATTCGACGGGAAGCAGTTCTGGTGTCTCTGCCGCAAAGCCGCCGCTGGCATCCGGCACACTGTCGGAATAGGGAATGTAGGGCTTGATGTCAATGACAGGCGTGCCGTCAACCAAATCCACACCGGCCAAATCCAACAGGACCTGACCTTTTTCATGCCGCACGCCGATCAGCCTGATAGCTGACATTCCTATGCCGTTAGGGCGAAAAGTGGCCCGGCTGGCAAAGACGCCGATGCGGTCATTACCGCCCAGTCTGGGCGGTCTCACGGTAGGACGCCAGCCCGCCGGCAGGTTCTGATCAAATAAAAACAACAGCCACAAATGGCTGAACTGCTCTATGCCTCTGATCGATTCCGGCGTGTTCGCATCGCCGCAAAGCACCAGGGTTGCTCTGGCGCTGGGTACCAGACCGGGCTGACGGGGAACGGCGAATTTCTCTTTGTAAGGGGAGTGGATGACACCAATCGGCTCAATCTGAAAAGTCATTTTCTCTGTCATTCGTGCATGTCGCTGCAGATCTTATCTGCCAGACCTTAGCACATCTCAATGTGGTGTTGCTGAAAATCTTGTTGTAGGAAAACCGTATTGAGTGTTATGTTATACTATAACATTTAATGCGAGGAGGCATGATGAAACCAGATATCCATCCCGAGTACCGTAAAGTGGTGTTTCACGACACTAGCGTAGATAAATATTTCGTTGTCGGTTCGACACTGAAGACAGATAAAACCATCACATGGCAGGACGGCAAGGAGTACCCCTACTTCTTGCTGGACGTGTCGTCTGAATCGCACCCTTTCTACACCGGCAAGCAGCGGGTGATTAAGACAGAAGGCCGGATGGCAAACTTTAACCGCCGTTTTGCGGCGTTTGGAAATAAGGAAGCACAATGAAGGTATTAAGCTCACTCAAAAGCGCCAAGCTGCGCCATAGAGATTGCCAGGTGGTCAAGCGACGTGGCCGCATTTACGTGATTTGCAAATCAAATCCACGTTTTAAAGCCGTACAGGGCACGGTGAAAAAGAAGAAGTAAACGACCGGGCTGTCTGGTCGCTTCATTGTTCCCCATCCCAGAACAACAAAAGCCCCGTTGCAGGGGCTTTTGAACTTTTATCGGCAAGGTGTTGCGAGGCGATGGCTTACCAGCCTTTGACGATGCCGCCTTTGAAGATCTCCATCGCTGCATCGTTCACCGCATCAGACTGATATGCTTTAATGAAGGTCTGCACGTTTTCGGCATTCACATTATCTTCACGGGCAACAATCAGGTTCACATAAGGTGACTCTTTGCCTTCCACAAAGATACCGTCGTGATCCGGAGACAGGTCGATAGTGCTGGCATAGGTGTTGTTGATAATGGCCAGTTTGACGTCATCCAGAGAACGCGGCAGTTGCGGTGCTTCCAGCTCAACGATGTCCAGATTCTTTGGATTTTCAACGATATCCAGCACAGTGGCTGTCAGGCCTGCGCCGTCTTTCAGTTTGATCAGGCCTTGTTGCTGCAGCAACAGCAGTGAGCGGCCCAGGTTGGTTGGATCGTTTGGCACTGCGATCTGATCACCGTCTTGCAGCTCATCGATAGAAGCGATTTTGCTTGAGTAGGCGGCAATCGGGTAAACAAAGGTGTTACCGGCAATCGCGAACTTGTAGCCACGGTCTTTAATTTGCTGATCCAGGTAAGGTTTATGCTGGAAGGCGTTCACGTCAATCGAGCCTTCTTCCAGCGCCGCGTTAGGTGACACATAGTCGGTGAAAGTGATCAGCTCAACGTCCAGGCCATACTTGTCTTTGGCTTCTTTGGCGGCCACTTCAGCTACCTGTGCTTCAGCACCGGCCATCACACCCACTTTGATTTTGCTGTTGTCAGCCGCAGCGGTGGATTCTTGTTTCTCGCCACAGCCGGTCAGTGCCAGAGCTGACGCCAGACCCGCGACTGCAAAGAAATGTTTAATATTCAGAGCCATTGTACTTCTCCTATTGTTCAGGGAATCCCTGTACTTTGTTGTCGTTGTATTTCTGTAACTTATCGGTTTCGCCGGCAAGCCATGTCCGGCGGATGTGAGTTTTCTGTTGTGTTCTCGTCAAACTTATCTGTGGTCGACGCGGCGGACCAGATGATCCCCGGCGGACTGGATCAGCTGTACTAACACGACCAGCATGATCACAGTGATCATCATGACTGTGCCGTCAAAGCGCTGATAACCATAGCGGATACCGACATCACCTAAACCGCCGCCGCCAACCGTGCCTGCCATGGCCGAGTAGCTGACCAGGGTGACCAGAGTAATAGTGACGGCATTAATAATGCCCGGCAGCGCTTCCGGCAGCAGCACCTTGCGAATGATTTGCACCGGTGTGGCACCCATAGCTTGCGCGGCTTCAACCAGACCGCTGGGCACTTCGAGCAGCGCACCTTCCACCAGGCGGGCGATAAAGGGAATCGCGCCGACTGTCAGTGGCACAATGGCCGCCGCAGTTCCTATGGAGCTGCCCACCACAAAGCGGGTGAACGGAATAATGGCCACCAGCAGAATAATGAACGGGATCGAGCGGCCGATATTGACCACACCACCCAGCACCTTATTCAAGCCCGGATTGGCCAGCAGGCCGTTGGGTTTGGTCAGGTGCAGAGCGACACCGACAGGAATACCGATAGCGAAACCAATCAGGCCGGAGGCGAAGACCATCATCAGTGTTTCGCCTAAAGCGTCCGTCAGCAGACCAATCAGGCGTTCGTTGGTTTGCCACCAGGTGGCGATAGAATCAAGCAACATAACCCAGCACCTCTACATTTACTTTGTGTTCGCGAAGGAAAGCGATGGTTTGTTGTGTCGCTTCTTCAGAGCCAAAAAATTCCGCCAGCATCAGGCCGAACTTCACACCGCCGGCATAATCCATGTCGGCACTCAGAATGTTGGCATCGATACCGAACTGCCGCGATGCCTGACTGAGCAGCGGCGCATCCACGGAAGCGCCGGTGAACTCCAGCCGTATCAGCGGATAGTTTGTTGCGGTACGCTCGGTTTCCAGGCGCGCTTTATAATCTTCCGGTATCGACAGATCTAAGGTAGAACGGATAAATTCACGTGCCAGTTCTGTTTTCGGATGGGCAAAGATATCACCCACCGGACCTTTCTCGACCAGCTCGCCGTTGCCTATGATGGCCACTTCTGAGCAGATGCTTTTCACCACGTTCATCTCATGGGTGATCAGTAAAATGGTCAGGTTCAGCTTATTATTGATTTCTTTCAGTAACTCAAGAATGGACTGGGTGGTGGCCGGATCCAGTGCGCTGGTGGCTTCGTCACACAGCAGGACTTTAGGATCAGAGGCCAGGGCACGGGCAATCGCTACCCGCTGTTTTTGTCCGCCGCTGAGGTTTGACGGGTAGGACTGATGTTTGTCAGCCAAGCCAACCAGATTGAGCAATTCGGTCACTTTGCGTTTGCTTTCCGCTTTATCCGTGCCGGCCAGTTCCAGCGGCAGCGCGACATTGTCGAAAACGGTGCGGGACGATAACAGGTTAAAATGCTGGAAAATCATGCCGATTTTACGGCGAGCCAGCGTCAATTCCTGATTAGAGAGCTGAGTGAGATCGATACCATCAACAATGATGTGCCCTGAGGTCGGCTTCTCAAGCAAGTTAACGCAACGTATCAGGGTACTTTTTCCCGCACCGGACGCACCGATTACACCAAAAATCGTGCCTTGCTCAATGCTGAGGTTGATATCGCGTAAGGCGTGGATGTCTTTATCCCCGACTCTGAAGGTTTTATTGACCCTGTTGATCTCTATCATGCTGTGTCCTGCTACTGCTTTTTTAACTTGCTCGCTGTGTTGTAAACCAGCATAGCTTTATGGTCGTAATTTCGCCTGCATTAGTGTTTTTGTGTGTGGTTTAAGCGATAGACCTTGTCATCTTCTTGTGTTATCGGAATTTTTCCGTGTCATCTGTTGTTGGATGCTAGGGTGTCTAGATGGCTAAGTCAATAGATATTTTTACGTCTAGACGGCTAAATCAAAAAACGCTGCGATTAAGCCGGAAAAGTGTCAGCCCGTCTGCCTGAGGATAAAGAGATGATTCCGCGTGTCAGCCATGCCATAATTTAGCGAATTTGATTTCTATCTTTAGGTGATCGCTTGGCTAAGCCTGCTGTGTTTATTGATCGTGACGGCGTCATTAACGTTGATCACGGCTATGTCCATACTGTTGACGACTTTGAATATATCGAAGGGGTGTTTGACGCCTGCAAGAAACTGAAAGAGCAGGGCTACCTTCTGGTACTGGTGACCAATCAGGCCGGTATTGCCAGAGGCATGTATACCGAAGATGAATTTCTGACCCTGACAGAGTGGATGGACTGGAATTTTGTCGATAACGGTGTCGAATTTGACGGGATCTATTACTGCCCGCACCACCCGACAGAAGGAAAGGGCGATTATCTGCAAGATTGTGATTGCCGCAAGCCCAAACCAGGCATGTTTATTTCAGCCCGCGATTTTCTGAAGATTGATATGGCCCGTTCAGTGATGATTGGCGATAAAACCGATGACATGACAGCGGCGCAAGCAGCGGACGTGGGCACCAGAATTCTGGTGCGTACCGGTAAGCCAGTCACTCCTGAAGGGGAGGTACTGGCATCGGTTGTGCTCGACAGTGTCGCTGAGGTACCGGCCTGGTTAGCGGCCAACCACTAACTGTCCGGCATTTTCAAGGTTCACAAAAACAGACACGCTCAAACCGTGTCTGTTTTTTTATATCTGTATAGTGAGCACCCTGATGGCCTGTCTGGTGGGCCAGAATATCAGGTCAGTATTTTCCCTCTGATGCAGGGTTAAATATAAGCTTATGTTTTTATTGTCAAATGGTGAGCTGGCTGCTGTTTGGGTCATCATTAGTTATACAACCAACTGCTATACTCACTACACCAAGGAACAGGCTGACTAATGACAGGAGTCATTTACTTTCATGCTTTCATACTTTTTGCGCCGTTTGGTGCTGGTCATCCCCACTTTTATCGGCATTACAATTCTGATTTTTGCCCTCACCCGTTTTGTGCCGGGCGGGCCGGTCGAGCGTATGCTGGCCAGTATTCAGGCGCAGCAAAGTATGTCTATGTCCCCGTCCATGGCAGGGGAAAGTAATGCGCTGTCAGAAGATCAACTGGCCGAACTCAATGCGTTTTACGGATTAGACAAGCCGGTATTTGAAGCCTATTCCGAGTGGCTGACCAAAATGCTGTATCTGGACTTCGGGTTGTCGACCCGTTACTACGAACCGGTCTGGGACATGATTATGGACAGGCTGCCGGTGTCCATGTTCTACGGCGGCGTGACCTTTTTTCTCAGTTACTTTATCTCTATTCCTCTGGGTTACTACAAAGCTTTAAAACACGGCAGCGGCTTTGACTCCGGGTCTTCAATTCTGATTTTTGTCGGTTATGCCTTGCCGGGGTATGTGGTTGGGGTGATGCTCATTACGCTGTTCAGCTATCACCTGGAATGGTTTCCAATGGGCGGCTTTGTCAGTGACGATTTCGATGACTATGAATCACTCTGGCAGCAGGTAAAAGATATCCTCTGGCATGCCTGTCTGCCGCTGATTTGTTACCTGATTGGTGATTTTGCCACCCTGACAATGACAATGAAAAACAACATGATGGAGACGCTGTCAGCGGATTATATCCGTACCGCTATCGCTAAAGGGTTGCCATTTTCAACCGCGGTTCGCCGCCACGCACTTCGCAATAGTCTGATTCCTATCGCCAGCCACTTTGGAAACTCCTTGCTGTTCTTCATGACAGGATCTTTTTTGATTGAGGTGATCTTCAATATTGATGGTATCGGTCTGCTGGGCTACGAATCTATCATTGAGCGGGACTATCCTGTGGTGATGGGAATCGTGGCGATCAATGCTGTGTTACTAATGCTGGGCAATATCATTTCCGATGCTTGTGTTGCCATGATTGATCCCCGAGTGAGATTCGGAGCCTGAGATGCTGACACTGAGCCCACTGACAAAAAAGAAAATCCAGCGTTTTAAAACGATAAAGCGTGGTTATTGGTCACTGATCATTTTATCCACCCTGCTGGTGTTGTCCTTCTTTGCCGAGTTTTTGATTAACAGCAAAGCGCTGATCGTCAAGTATCAGGGGGAGTACTATTTTCCGGTTGTCAGCGATGTGCTGCCTGGCACCCAGTTCGGGCAGGAGTACCAAAGCGAGGCACAGTACCGGGAATTGCAGCAGGCTTTTGCACAAAGCGATACGGATAACTTCGTGCTGATGCCGCTTGTGCCCTGGAATCCCTATGAGCAGGATTTTAGCGGGGATTTTCCTCCCACCGCGCCTGACGCCGAGTCCCGGCATTATCTTGGTACCGATACCATAGGGCGGGATATTTTAGCCCGGCTGGTTTACGGTTTTCGTATCACTATGGGGTTTGCCTTACTGACCATGGCCATTTCCTACGCCATAGGTACAGCCGTTGGCTGCGCGATGGGTTTTTGGGGCGGAAAATTTGACTTGCTGGTGCAGCGTTTTATCGAAATCTGGTCAATGGTGCCTTTTCTCTATGTCATCATGATACTTGTCTCTATTACCCAGCCTTCGTTTACGCTTTTTGTCGCCATCAATGTGCTGTTCGGCTGGATGGGAATGACCTGGTACATGCGCACTATGACCTACAAAGAAGTGGCCCGGGATTATGTGATGGCCGCCAAGGCGCTGGGCGCCTCAAACTGGCGGATTCTTTACGCCCACATTTTGCCCAATGTCATGGTGATGATAGTGACATTGGCCCCGTTTACTATCGCGGCCAATATTACGGCGCTAACGGCATTGGATTATCTTGGTCTGGGCTTAATGCCGCCGACACCCAGCTGGGGGGATTTACTGCAGCAAGGGAAATCAAATTTGGGGGCGCCCTGGATAGTGATTACCGTGGTGACGGCCATCGTGCTGGTTCTGGTGATGGTGACCTTTATCGGCGAGAGTGTACGCGCGGCTTTCGATCCGAAAAAATTTACCCGTTATAGTTAATAAAGACGTGTAGCCAGATAACAAGGATGTACGATGAGAAAGATACTGAACATATTCGCCTTTTGGGCCATCACATTGAGCGGTGCACCGGCAGGGGCCGCCGAGCTTCCGGCCGGGCTGAAATGGGAGTCTAATCTTCACGAACCGCGTTTTGCTTCGCCGCAAGCCCAATTCGGCGGCACTTTTAATACTTATATTGAGAGTTTTCCGCAGACATTTCGTATCGTCGGGCCGGATTCCAACGGCCGTTTCCGTACCTGGCTGCTCGACAACCGCCCAGCGGCGGTTACCCGCCACCCTGACACTAAGGCCTGGATCCCGGATATCGCCAGTGAATGGGCCTATGGCAATGACGATAAAACCGTTTATTTTCGTATTAATCCCAATGCCAGGTGGTCTGATGGCAAACCTATTACTGCCGATGATTTTACCTATGTGCTGACGTTTATGCGCTCTAAAGACATAGTCGCACCCTGGTATAACACCTTTTATACCCAGCAGATTGCCGATGTCATCAAATACGATGAGCACACCTTTGCTGTGGTCTCGGCAGAAAAACGCAACAAAGAAGAGTTAATGCTGTACACCAATCTGCAGCCCCGTCCCGCTCATTTTTATAAACCGAAAGTCGATAAAAACAGTGATGGGGTAGAAGATAACTTTGTTCGCTATTACAACTTTAAAGCCGAGCCGTCAGCCGGACCGTATTACATTGACGATATCAAAAAAGGCAAGTCGATCACCTTCAAGCATGTGGGCAAAGACTGGTGGGGATACTCAAACCCTTATTATCTGTATCGTTATAATGTCGAGAAAATTCGCGTCAAAGTGATACGCGACAAAGACATTGCCCGTCAGCACTTTGAAAAAGGCAATCTGGACTCCTTCTGGCTGGACACCCCGGAGCTGTGGCGCGAGAAGTCGGACACCCCCAATTTTGAGCACGGCTATATCCATAAGTTTTGGGGATATAACCAAGTTCCTATGGGCGCGGGTGGATTATGGCTCAATACCGCCAAACCTCTGCTGGGGAATCTGGATATCCGCAAAGGCCTGGCATACGCCACCGATTTTGATGGCCTGATTGAAAAAGTCTTACGTGGTGATGTCATCAGGAAACCCAACCCGATGGGAGTCGGGCATGGCGACTACACCAACAGCGAGCTGAAAGCGCCGCCGTTTGATCCGGATACCGCGATTGAGTATTTTCAGAAAGCGGGTTTCGGTAACATTGGCCCGGATGGCATTCGGATCAACGACAAAGGGCAGCGGCTTTCGTTTGCTATCACCTACAGCTATGGCTACCTGACACCACAAGTGGCTTATCTGAAAGAGCAGGCCAAACTGGCCGGGCTCGAATACACCCTGAATCTGGTTGATGGTTCATCGGCATTCAAATATGTGCTGGAGAAAAAGCACGAGCTCTCTTTCCACTCTATGGCAACGAATGAAATTCCCCAATACTGGGAGTATTTCTATTCTGAAAACGCCAATAAGCCGCAGAATAATAACTTCACCAATTACAGCACGCCTGAATTAGACCGGCTGATCCTGGCCTATCGATCCGAATTTGAACTGAATAAAAAGAAAGCACTTGCCAAGCAAATACAGAGCATAGTGGCAGACGCAAGCGTCATTATTCCCGGTTACATGCGCCCCTATGCCCGTGAAGCTTACTGGCGCTGGCTGCAGATACCGCAACCGGCGATGACAAAATCCACCGAATTTCTGTTTCCCTCGGGTACGTTCCGGGATTTGGGCACGTATTGGATTGATGAGTCGCTGAAGCGTGAAACCAAAGCGGCTATGAAGTCAGGCAAAACCTTCGAGCCCGTTACTATCATGGAAGAGGCCTACAAGCTGTAAGCGGGGAGGGCGAAATGAACGATCATCAGGTTATCCTGCGGGTAGAGGATCTGGAAACTGAGTTTCGCACAGATGACGGTGTGGAAAAGGTACTGCACGGCGTGTCGTTTGATGTCAAAAAAGGCCGCACCCTGGGGCTGGTCGGCGAGTCAGGGTCGGGAAAAAGCGTGACGGCCATGTCTGTCATGGGCCTGCTGCCAAAGCCTTATGGCCGGGTAACCAATGGCAAGGTTTTGTACCGGGAGACGAACTTACTCGAACTTTCCGCCCAGGACATGTGTGCTATGCGTGGCGATCGCATATCAATGATTTTTCAGGACCCAATGACAGCACTCAATCCTGTGTACACCATAGGTAAACAGCTCAATGAAGTGCTGGAGCTTCATCGTCCGGAACTGAACAAAAAGGAGCGTAACCGTTATTCACTGGACATGCTGAATAAAGTGCAGATACCCATGGCCGAAAAACGCCTGCATGAATACCCCCACAGCTTGTCCGGCGGCATGCGGCAACGGGTGATGATCGCCATGGCGCTGGCCTGCAAGCCAGACATTCTGATCTGTGATGAGCCGACCACGGCACTGGATGTCACTATCCAGGCCGAAATCCTGAAATTGATGAAGGCACTGCAGGAAGAAACCCAGATGGCGATGATCTTTATTACCCATGATTTGGGCGTAGTGGCGGAAATTTGTGATGATGTGGCTGTTATGTATGGCGGCAAAGTGCTGGAAACGGCCGATGTGTTTGAGTTGTTCGACCATCCCCGCCATCCCTACACCCAACGGCTGCTGGGATTGATGCCCAGCGCTGAACGCCCAAGCAAACAAATGATCCCCTTTGAACCCATAGATCCATCAAGGTTCCCGGAATTTGGGGAATAGAGTGGCAACTGCGCAAAGGAACGGGTGTTTTCATGGATGACATTTTACGTATTGAGAACCTGAAGCAGCACTTTGTTTCAGGTAAAGGAATATTTAAAAAGGGCTACACAGTGAAAGCCGTTGATGGTGTCTCTTTTTCAATAAGACGAGGAGAGACCTTAGGGCTGGTCGGTGAATCAGGCTGCGGCAAAAGTACACTGGGCCGAACTATTCTGAAGTTGCATGAGCCGACAGAAGGTAACATCTTTTTCGACGGTAAGGATATTACGCATTTGTCCCCTCGCCAGATGCGCCCGCTCAGAAAAGATATGCAGATTGTGTTTCAGGATCCTCTGGAATCGCTGAATCAGCGACATACGATAGGCATGATTCTGGAAGAGCCGTTTATTATCCATAATGTAGGAACACCTGCCGAGCGTAAGCAATGGGTGCTGGAATTACTGAATAAAGTCGATTTACCTGCCACTGCCATCAACCGGTATCCTCATGAGTTTTCTGGTGGGCAGCGCCAACGAATCGGAATTGCCCGCGCGATTGCGCTAAAACCTAAACTATTAATCTGTGATGAATCCGTTTCTGCTTTGGATGTTTCTGTCCAGGCGCAGATACTGAACTTGTTACTGGCGCTGCAGCAGGAGATGAAACTCACCGTGATTTTCATTTCTCACGATTTGTCAGTCGTAAAGCATGTGTCAGACAGAGTGGCGGTTATGTACTACGGCAAACTTGTCGAGATAGGCACGGCTGAAGAGATTTATCATGCACCGAAAGCGGATTATACGAAAACCTTATTAGCAGCGATCCCTATCAGCCATCCATCGCAACGGAAAAGACCTGCAGTACCACAATAATTTCCTTTTAAAGTGGGTGAAATGTGCTTTTTTAGACTGCATGTCTTGGTGTTGTCTAAAAAATAGACCAACGAAATAAAAATCAAAAAAAACTATTGCGCTGTAAGAACATCTCTCTATAATGCGCCCTCGTTGTCACGATAAACCGCACGGCTTAACGAGATAACAAAACGTTCTTTAACAATTTGACCATGCAATCTGTGTGGGCACTCGACAATGATACAGTCATAAAAGATTTATCAGTGA